>NZ_BRCD01000015.1:0-90406 GCF_023707945.1 Sporosarcina sp. NCCP-2331 | reverse complement strand
ATTTATTTTGCCGTATGAAGCAAATGAATCCGCGGCTTTTGTTCCGCCGCACTAAACTGTACTTCTGAATTCATCCGGTACACCTGCCGAATCATATCCGATGTCATTACTTGGCCGGGCGTTCCGTACATCGCCTTTTCTCCATCCTGCACCACAACAACCCGGTCGCTGTAATAAGACGCCTGATTCAAATCATGCAGCACCATCATCACTGTCATGCCCATCTCGCTGTTCAATTCGCGCACCAGTTCCAAAACTTCATGCTGATGCGAAATATCAAGATAAGTCGTCGGTTCATCAAGCAATAAAATTTTTGGACGCTGGGCAAGCGCCATTGCAATCCACGCGCGCTGCGACTCACCGCCCGATAATGAAGCGACTGTCCGCTCCTTATATTCCATCAAATGTGTCTTCTCAATCGCCCACTCGATAATTTCATGGTCGTCCGCCCGAAGCTTCTCAAACCATTTCTTATGCGGATAACGGCCGTACGATACGAGATCAAACACCGTCATATCGGCAGGCGCCTGATTCTTCTGGCTGAGCATGCACATTTTACACGCAATCTGCTTCGCACTCATCGACTTCAAATTCACGCCGTCGAGCTCCACCTTCCCCGCAAAATAAGGAAGCTGGCGTGCCACCGCTTTCAATAAGGTAGATTTACCGGAACCGTTCGGGCCGATAATCGACAGGATTTCCCCTTCCTTCACCTGAAATGAAAAGTCGCGGATAATAGTTTTCTGATCGTAGCGAATGGATATCGAATCGACTGTAAACATTTAAAACACGCTCCTTCTCATTAAATACAGAAAGTACGGGCCGCCGATGACCGCCATCAAAATACCCGCCGGAATATCCATCGGTGCAAACAGTGTCCGTCCGCCTGTGTCGGCAAGCAATAGCACCAGTGCGCCGAGCGCCATACTCATCGGCAGCAGAAACTTATAATTCGAACCGACTAGGAAACGCGCCATATGGGGCACAATCAGACCGACAAAACCGATCATTCCGATTGCCGCAACAGACACAGCCGCCAGGAAAACCGCCAGAATCGACAGCAGGATGCGAATCCGGTTGACATTCTCGCCTAAATTCATTGCGACCTGATCACCCATCCGGATGACGTTCGCTTTCCGTATAGCAAAGAATGATAAAATCCAGCCGACAATCGAATATGGCAGCACCATCGCCAAAGCAGAATTCCCTTTCGCCGCCAGACTGCCGTTCATCCACTGCACAGCAGATGGAAGGCGGTCACTGTACATAATCGACAGATAGCCGACCACTCCGCCGCACAGCGCATTCACTGCCACACCCGCCAGAATTATCGTAATCGGCGACATTCCGCTGCGCCGCCATGCCAGGGCATAAACCGCCGTCGCCGCAAGCATGCCGCCAATGAAAGCTGCAAGCGGTATGAACTGCGTGAACTCCGGCATCGCGAGCATAATCGCCAGCACACAGACTGCCGCACCGCTCGTCACACCCGTCAATCCGGGATCTGCGAGCGGATTACCCATCACTGCCTGCAATATCGCGCCTGACACCGCAATATTCGCACCGATCACCATCGCCAGCAGCACACGCGGCAGGCGGATATTCCAGATGATCGTATCGTTTACCGCACTCTCTGCAGTTTTAAATAGTGTCTGTAAAATTTCAGGAACTGCCACTGTCACACTGCCTAAGCCGATTGCCACAATTCCTGCAATCACAGCCAGCGTAAACGTAACGCCTACCGTAAATCCGCTCCGGGAGTTTGTCATCGCCATTACTCCCTTCTGTTACTCATAAAAGTAAGTAGAAATCTCCGTTAATGCCTTCTCCGCATTTTTGATCGACGTTACACCGAATACTTCATAATCTAAAATATGGACGTTGTCATTCTTATAGGCAGACAGCTGTTTCCACGTCTCATTCTTCTCTACTTCTTTTTTGAACATGTCTTCAGACGCTCCGTGATCCCCGGACGCCAATACTAAAATAATATCCGGATCTGCCACGACAACTTCTTCCATATTGATCGGTGAATACGTTTCCTTCGCCTTTAACACCGTAGTTGCAATGTTTTCCGCACCCAGCCGTTCAATCAGACTGCCTACATAAGATTTATCATTCATCACCATGAATGAATCCGACGTGCCGATCATCAGCATGACACTCGGAAGTTCCTTGCCTTCTCCCTGCTTTACCAGCTCATGCTCTTTCGCCGTCAGCTGATCAAGTACTGTATTCATTTTATCTTCTTTGCCAAAGTACGTGCCCAATGCTTTAAAACTCAACTTTAAATCTTCAAATGAATCCGTCGGCAGATAGGCAGCCGGCAAATCCATGCCTTCAATCGCTTTATCCAGCGTCGTACGAAGCGATTCGGCACCCAAAATTACGTCGGGCCTAAGATTCGTCACCACTTCCAGATCCGGTTGCATCGGCGAACCAATCCGCTCCACCGAATCAAACTCTGCAGGCAGCGGATTTGTGGAAGTCGGAACTCCAACGGGCGTCACATCGAGCAGCTGCAGCATTTCTGCCAGCGGCACAGATGTGGTAATCAAACGTTCAGGAACGGTTTCAGGAAACTGTGCGATCAGTTCTTCCAGTTCCTTCTCATCTACTCCGTCACCTTCTTCAGCAGTCAGCTGCTCCTCCCCTTTCACCTCTGCCTCTGCCACTGTTTCTTTCGCTACTTTATCAGGCGCACTCTCTTCCGTATCTGACGAACAGGCCGTCATGACAGACAGCACCCCTACTAATATTCCTACCCAAACTTTCTTCAATTCTATTTCCCCCTGAATACGTATTATCGCTCTTATAATATGTTTATTGAGAATGATTTTCAATCTCGTTAACAATGATAACCATTCTCATTCTCAATTGTCAACTCAAATTTTCAATTACATGGTTTCACACTCATCAAAATGAACGATGAAGTTGCACCCGAAGCCCCTTTAATTCGCGGTATAGCTTTTTTATTCGCATAGAAAGCTGCGAACGCGCGAAAACGATCGGCAGGCGAACCAAAACGCTCACTCAACGCGCCAAACACCGACCACGCCGCGCGTAACCCGCTGCCGAACGAATCAAACCAGCCTTCCCGCGCGCCAAACGCGGCTTCGACCGAACCAATCCGGCCTACGCAAAAACAGCTGCGTGATCATTGACCCCTGACAACCGCTCATTCAGCCACGCTTCGTGATCATTTCACCCAGCCGTGTGATCATACCCACTCGCCAAGCGCTCATTTATCCCAGCCTCGTGATCATCTCTCCACACCGCGCGCTCATTCACCACAGCCGCAAACCAAAAAATCCTCGACGCGTTACACAACGTCGAGGATTTTTTCAATTGCCAAACTCTTTATAAGCGAGCACTTTTAACGCCAGCAGCTCATCTTCCGACAATCTGCTTTCATACTTCGCAAGCAGCGCCTGCTTCTCACCTGCAGACATCCCGCTTTTCATCTTACTTTGCAGCTCAGCCAGTTCGCTGACGCTGAATTTCTTAATCAATACCCGAACAGCCTGGTCCTTTGTTGTAAAAGGCAGATCCCGGTCATCTATGGTGCTTCCCTCTGCAATAAACGTCTGCAGTTCAGGATCATTTTTCACTTCTTGCCTGATTGCATCCAGCTGGCCATTGCTCTCCAGCTCTGCCTCCACTTGCCCCATCACTTCATCTGCCGCCAGTTTGCTCCCGAAATAAAAGATACCGTATCCGACCGCTGCAAGCACGACAATTGTTGTGAGCAGGATTTTAATAATTTTCAAAATAACAAGAGGCCTCCTTTCCTTCATTTATTATAGACGTTTACTACAAAATATGGTTACTTATTGGCGCATGTTATAACTGGTACGGAAGGAAAGAGAAGGCAAAAAAAGCCCGTTAACTATGCACGTTAACAAGGCTTGTAAATCATTTATGTTACAACTTAAATTGACGGACCAGTCCGCTTAAATCTTCTGCAAGCTTTGCCAGATGAGCAGAACTTCCCGCGACTTCCTCCATCGAGCTGCTTGTCTGTTGGGAAGCAGCGGATGTCTGTTCCACGCCGGCTGCAGATTCTTCCGCAATCGCTGCGATTTCTTCAATCGCCTCGCTCATTTTCTCACTGCTGGAAGCAATTTCCGCGAGATTTGCTGACATAACGGTAATATTTTCGCCGACTTCATTCACCGAATCGCTGATTTCAGCAAAAGTCTGACTCGTCGTCTGCAGCTGAGCCGTTCCTTTTTCCACTTCCTCATATCCCTTTTCAAGCGATGTCGCCACACTGCTTGATTCCAGCTGAATATTCCCTACAATATCGGTAATATCTTTGACAGACACTGCCACCTGCTCAGCCAAACTTCGGACTTCATCGGCGACAACCGCGAATCCTTTGCCATGCTCGCCTGCCCGTGCCGCTTCAATTGCCGCATTCAGCGCCAATAAATTGGTCTGATCGGCGATATTTTTAATGACCACAACCAGCTTGGATATTTCCTGGGTCTGCGTGTCCAGTCCTTTAATTTTCACAACGGCCTCCTGGACAATCGCATCGATCATGCCCATTTGTTCGGAAGAAGTTTTCATTAATTCAGCACCCGTCATGGTCTGTGTCAGTACCGTTTCAGATGACTGCTGAATCGCTTCGCCTTTACGGTTCGCTTCTTCAATCTTGGCGGTAAACTGCTCCATCTGCATAGCAAGCTCTCCTGCAGTATTCGCTTCGCTTTCGATGCCCACAGTCAGTTCCTGCATCGTTGCAGCGATTTGCGCAGATGCCGTATTTACTTCGGATGAAGATTGAGTAAGCTCTTCACTGTGACTTGAAACAGAACTGGAGACATTGTCAATTTCACTTAACATTTGCCGGACATTTTCATTCATATCATTTATCGCTGTTCCTAACTGTCCAATTTCATCTCGTCCATTCATATCCAAAGGCTCCTGACTAATATCGCCAGCTGCAATTTGCTTCATTCGATTCGTGACAATTTTAATTGGTTTTGTAATAATTGAACTTGTGATCATGGATGCCATCACACCGACGACTGCTACAGCAATTGTCACAATCAGACTCCAGAGAAGTGTTTTCTGTCCGGTAGCGATGACATCAGCTCCGCCTTCTTCCATTTTCTTCTCTCGGTCTGCCGCAATTTCATCATAGAGTCGAATCAATTCCATACTTTCTGTCGACAGGACTTTCAGGTTTTTAACAGCAAGCTCCTGATCGCCTGCTTCATATACATCTATCACTACTTTCTGCAGCTCATTTCTCCATGCTACTGTCCGAGTGATTAACTCGTTAAATTCCTTTGATGATCCAATTTCCTCTGCCTGTCCCTGTAGTTGAATGCCCAAATCAGTGAGCTTGTAAAAGTTGTCTTTATGCATTTCATCCCCGAACAATAAATAAGCCCTGATCTCTGAAACCCGAGCCGTCATCGTATTGGAAAGTTTCATGTCAATCGCCATCAAACGTGAGTCCCGCTCAATAGCATCCTCGGTTTTGTTGTTGACAGTGTTAATGGATATTCCAATATAAACACCCAGCCCTACTACTAACCAGATAATAATTGCAAATGCTGTCAGCAATCTGCCTTTCACACTTTTAAATTGATATTTCCGCTTCATTCTTATCCTTCTCTCTTACCTAAGTACTGTTTTTTATGCTTAATCGAACTTTATAATCATAAAGGAGTATACCTAAAACAGGAGATAAAGTCACTAATTAAGAGGACCTTTAGTACTAAGTAAGTTAATTCCGAATGGTTTGAATACAGGTTGAATGAAGAAAATCACTGCAAAAGCACTCTCAAACTCTTCATTTCCTCCATCGCTTCTAAAATCATCGTCAGCATCATGCGTTCTTCCATTCGCGGTGTTGCCTGGATTGCAGCATGAAGCTTATTAATTGCCGCCGACGAGCTTTCTTCCCCTGCATTTTTATTCAATAAAACTTCCAGACTCGAAGTAACTACAGGAATACTTGAATCCTGCAGATCGTGGCGGTCAATCCAGCCGTATAATTCATAAAGCGTAACAGCTATCCGGCGTTGATGCTGAAGCCAGGCAACTCCGGCACGTTCCGGCGCTGCCTGATTATTCATCTTCAGGCGTTCCTCGATCATATTGGAAATGAGCAGCAGGTTTTTGATGGCATGGGCATTTCCCCCGCCCGCTGCTTTGTCTTGCACTTCAACCGCCATCTCCTGCACGGTGTCTTCATACATTGCCCACAGGTCTTCATTCGCATCTTCCAGTTTATAAGGAAGCACGAACTTGTTGATCAGCAAGGCGAGCACCACTCCCGCAGCTACAAACAGCACACGTTCGACCGTCAGCACCTGCACCGCTCCCGTTACGAGCGCCACGGAACCGATGGCGGAATATGTCACAAGAATCGTATTGTAGCGATATACTTTCACATAAGTCATCAAATAACCGGCTGTCATCAGTAAAACAGAGCGGGCTGTATGGTTTTGAACTATCAGGAACGACACCGTAACTGCCGCCGCGCCGATGATCGTCGCAAAAATTCGGTCACGCATTTTCTTGCGGGACTGTTCATACAGCGGAATGATGACAGACAGAACGGTAAACAGCATCCAGCGGCTCTCCGGCATGTCGAAGTAGTCGATGATAAATCCTGAAATCGTAATCGCCAATGCCATCCGGATCGCATATGACAGCTTAATGGAATTCGTATGGCCCGGTTTTTCAGTAATCGACAATTTCTGAAATTTCTTCGGAATCTGTTCAAGCTTCTTGACGACATAGTAATGCTCTTTGCCAAGAGCCTGTAATTCATGCATATTGGTCCTCAGGAATCCAATCTGATTCAGCATCTCCAGGATAAATAAATCATGAGTATGCTCTGCTTTATATTTTTTCAGCACCTGATCGTATAACTCATCAAATGCCACCATCATTTCTTTGTCCTGCAAACTGTTTTGCGCCAGATGAATGCACTGAACCGTATCTGTTAAAACGGGATGGTGTGCATATTCCGCAGCCGCCGCGTCAAGCAGCAGATTAATTTTCTCAAGCGCAACGGAGATATTCAGCTTCAAACTTCCCTCTTCCGTTAAATAATAATTCTCTTCACGCTTATCATAGATCATACTGCGCAAGCCGCTGATTTCACTGGCTATCTGGGTGGACACTTCTTCATGGGGCTCCGATTTTTTCAGCAATTCTACTTTCTCAATCAACGATGTACAGATTACCTGAATTTTTTTATCTCCGCTCTTCGTCACGCGATTTTTATTCGCAAGCATTTGCACCCCCATAATCGCAAGTGCACCGAATACAAGCGAAGCCAGACGCAGCGGCATTTGATCAGCAGCCACCGGCATGGCTAACAGGAATACATACTGCAGGGAGAATGGTAAATAAATAGGATTTTTCAAATTAAATAACAGGGAATAACTGATGATGAACATCGCGACAAAGTTAATAGGAATTGCCAGCCAGACATTGAAACCAGTCAGAAACGCCGCCACTCCAATGAACAGATTCAGCACAATAAATTTCATCGTGTTGCCAGCAGGGTGGCTCGTCAAGTCCCGTTCCAGCAGCATCAGCATCGCGGTGATCGTCGACACACCGATCAAAATATTTTCATTGCCGAATGCTGCACCGAAACCTACAACAAAACCTATAATGAATACAAATAGCACAGTGTTCGTCACAATCGTTTTCTTAGTCAATTTCATACTTTCACTGCTTTCCGTTTTTTTCTGTATAGTACTTTAACATTAAAATAGTTTTTAGTAAAAGATTTGCTATTCAATTGGCCTCATTAAAAAAAGGATCCCCTAAAAAGCTGTTTTCACAACTTCTCAAAGGAATCCTTTAGTGAGTTTCAATTGGTAATGACGAACGATGCCAGCACACCCTGCTTCAATTTTACTTGATTGGCGCTGTGCAGATTTTCATCAATAACAATATAATACGTATGCCCAGTATGATAAGGCCGGCTCGGCGTCACATACATTTTATTGTCGGCTGTTCTGTTAGTAATTCCATCAACTGTCCGGCCGAATTGGTCAATTACACTGACAGGCGCATTTGCCGTATCGCCCAGTGCGCCGCTGAATGTAATGACCCATTCTTTCAATGGCTGATCTGCTGTAAGATTTGCCATCCATATTTTATACTCCTGATAAGTCACTGACACTGCCGCTTTTTGTGCCAGCAGACTCTTCATCTGCTGCAAATAAGCGCTATTTTTCACCAGCAATTTGTCTTCCGCACTCAGCTGGTTAAATCGATTTTCAGCAGCTGCGAGTGCTTTTTCAAAATCAGGTGAGAATTCATTCAGCTCTCCTATTAAACTGTCTGTGGCTGCGATCTGATCCGTTTGCGTCCCATCTTCCGCTGACATTTGCAGCTCCCGCATGTTCTTTGTCTCTGCTTCACGGTAATAAAGAGTATTTCCTTGCTTGTACAGCTGATCAAACGTCCCTTCATCCACTAGCTCGACTTGCTGCCTGTTCCCGTTCCACATGTACAAATTCGTCTGTTTATAAGGACCAAAGTGATAAATATCACCGTTATGCGCGACGAGATTACGTCCTATCTTAAACGGACTATTTACTTGCTGCATCGTCTGCTTGTTGTACGCTTTTATGATTTGGCCCTCTACAGTAGATTTCCATACCGAAACATATACAAGTTCCTTGTCATACGCACCAAATGTCGTGTAAGGACTCCCGGTATGCAGCACATCATACTTCGTACTCGTTGCGGCAGGCAGTCCCAAGTCATCGGCCGTGCGGGATTCATTCATCACTTTATCGGAAACCAATAAATATTCATACCGCGTCTGGCCCTTGCGATCAGCGAGAGGATCATTCCAGGTCGTATCCAGGTTATACCACTTTCCGTCCACTTTGACTTTATTCCAGGCATGCAGCTCGCCGCCAATAATTTCACCCGTCTGATAATAAGCCTCTACACCCAGTTCCTGCAGCAAACGCTGCGCGAGCAAAGCATATGCCTGACAGACCCCCTGCTGTTCAGTGATCATGGTATGAGCACTGTGCGGAGTCAGTTTCGTATCGAATGAATACGAATAATTTCGCGTGATAAAATCATTTACCGCAATCACTTTATCAAAATCCGTTTTCGCAGCTATACTGATATCCGATGCAATTTCTATCACTTGCCGGGTAAGTTCTTTCTCCTGTGCTGATGTGTGACGGTAAGTAAATGTAAGCACAAGCTTCACCTGCGTCTGTTGACCGGAAGAATATCTATATTGCGTACCCCAGCCCGCAATGGTCCCGCTCATGTAAGATCCATCATTAAACACGTCATGTAAAAGCTGTTTCAGCTCTTCTGAATGGGAGGCGGCGTCGAAGCCACTAGGACTGGCAACTGTATAGCTGACTTGTACAGTATCTTTGAACTGTTCTGTTTGCGTCTTAACGTATGTTGCCAAATCCTCAAACCGATCCAGCTGAACGACGTCTTCTGCAGCAGCAAGAGGTGACTTTGCAATGAAACTTCCCTCAACAACCGCACCTGTCCGGTCATCCATCTCAACTGCAAGCGCACCTGCCTGCTGCCAGTCATCCGCCGCAAACACCGCCATATTCCCCGTACATAATGTACTTCCCAATAAAACAGCCAACAGTAGCAGCTTCCTCATTTAGTCCAACCCCCTTATATAAATATCTATCTTTAGTTGTCATTATTCAAATGATTCGTTAGGCACATGTGCTTACTTAATATTATCCAAATCTTTACTTTCTGTCAATATGACGGGAGAGTAATAGATGTCAATTTGGAGAAAAATGATACATACATTTTACCCGACAAGCGAGAACGATTGGAGCGGTGAGCAACTACTTTGGTTCGTGCGCCGGCTGCTTTGGAGCGGGAATGCTATCGTTACGAGCGGTGCTGCGGGGTTTTGGTTCGTTCAATCCTAACTTACGCTCGGTTCAGCGGCACTTTCGCGCGCTTTCGCTGCCAGCCTTGTTGAAATAAAAAAAGAGCTGTCAGTAAACATCATTTCTGACGTCTGCTGACAACTCCGTTAATCATACTTCATTTCTATTTCACGCCCGGCTGGCTAAGGCTTTCCCCGTCGTGACTTTACTATCTTCGCTCGACATAAATTCTATACCCCACTCACCATTCCAAACGAACGACATAACTCCCATGTACGAACAGCTCATCATATGGCACATAATCTGAACGCACTTTTATCCACGGAGCTTCTGCCAATTGATCATCCAGGATAATTACAGGCATGCCGGATTTAGGATAACTGTAGACATATGGCTGACTCGTACTTGGATCACGGCGGAATTTCAATGGAATATCATCAATTTTTGTTAATCCGATTTTGGCTTGATTGGCCAGCTCTCTACCGCCCAGCGCCCGATCAATCCGATACATATGTCCGGCATTCTTAGCTCCCCAATAGGGATCGGAAGCATATTTCACATTCATGCCAACCGCTTTATTGCCAAAGTTTGTCCCGTTTGCATATCTGCCGGCCGGCGGCAAATAGTTTCGGTTCAAAAAAGCGTTGATCAACTCTTCGATATTATCACCGACCGTATTAAATTCCTTTTTAACCGGATTGTCATCGCTCACATACAATCCGAATAGATTATTATACTTCTGTGCATAGTTGCTCATGCCGTATTGACTTTCATTCTGCGCGAGGGCTAAAATATGCAGCGCATTGACATGATATTCTTTCTCATATTGTTTTAATTCGGAACCTAACCCGATCAACTTACTTTTCACAGAAGCGTTTTTGTAGATGGCGGCTGAAGTATTCTCCAATTGCTGCAGTTTCTCCAGAATATAAGCGTCCAGTTCCTCAGCCGTGTAAATCGTTTCACTGCGCATCGGCAAGTATTGGAAATATTGATGCGCGATGCCGACTTGCTGACCCGCAGCATTTGTAAAGTGACTGCCGTCTGTGCTGTAATAATCTACACCGTCTCGCATGAAACGCGGTGCCAAGCCGGCTTCATAGACACCTGAAGTCCCCGCATTATGCGAATAAATCGAGTGATAGAGCGAGCCGTTCGCAGTATAATAGTGCGAACGATTTTTGATCGTTTGGCCAGGAAGCAACCGGCTGTTATCATGCTTAATATAATAACGGATTCCCGCCAGCTCAACCTCGACATACCCATCCGTTGAGTCCACGTACAGCAGCTCCGTATCTGCAGGCACATAAGTAACTTCCCTTTTCAATGATTTGTCCGAATAAAGAATCGTCAGCGAGCTTCCATTCGCGGACTTCGTCGACACTAATCCCGACGGCATATAGATGATAGTCCCCGATTTTAATACCGCCTGATTTGATGCCATTTGGCCGGCTGCCTCTTCGAAACTATTGAACTTCCGCACAACAGCTGTTGTCCCGTCCGTCTGCACATTCACCAAATCATATGTAATCTTCTCAATCGTAAATGTCTTAGTAATGCCTTCCTTCAATGCTTTCCCGTTACGGTTTTTGACGGCCTGCGTAATATGTATCGTGTACGTCTCTCCTGCCCGGTAATTTCCCGAAGGCGGCGAAATCTGTACAGTTTCATCAGAATTAATGAAGGTAATTACATTCGAAATCGATGCCCCTTTCGAATCGGTAATATAAATAGAATCCTTACTGACAGTTGATCGATCCGCAGGCTTGTTAAATGAAATTTTCCATGTCTTATCGGGCTTCACATCATCTGCATGCGGCCATACCGGCGCAGCACTGACATTCAGTGAAAAGCCGATCATTACTATAATGATAGCTAAACCAGCCGGAATAAGTTGTTTTATAAACTTCATAGTCAATTACCTCCTTTTGCTGTCGATTATACAGGTTTTCACTATAAATGCCAGACTGATTGTTATGTATTTACATAGTGTATTGAATGTTTCGCGAATGGGGTTTCGACTATATAATCTCAGGTCTAAGAGGTGCATCCAATGAACCAAACATCTTCTTAAATCAAAAATATCGCAGAAAGTCCGAAATACGACCTTCCGCGATATGATTTGTGCCTTTATAAATTATTGAATAAAAAATCCTGCTTAATCGAATTACCGTTCACAAGCAATCCCGTCTTTATCGCGGTCCATCTTTATATGAAGATTATAAAGACTAGGCGATACAGTTGGCTTGTACTTCGTTTTACCGCCTTTGTTCCGAACTTTTGCATTCATCGCGACACCGCCCGGATAAGCTTTGTTCAACTCTGTACAATTTTTATATTTAGCCGTGGCCGCTTCTGTTGATTGGATAGGCGCTACTAAAAGAGTTACAGCGAATGCGGAAATGGTCATGGATTTAATAATTTTCTTCATAAATAGTCTCCTCGGATTTATTTAAAATGTGTCACTCATATTGATCGTTTTAAATATACAATATTATCCAATGAAAGTAAATAGCCTTTACCATTTACTTACGACAACCCACGCATTCCACATCCGCTGCTATAAACTTCTTACTCTTCTTCTTTTACGCCAAAATTCCGATTCGATCTGTCCTTCATAATCAGATACGTAGCGGAATGATTCATCTCATTAATCATCAGTTGATTGGTTCTTCCATCTATTAAATTTTTGAACTTACAGGCAGTCTGGTAACGGCTGTTGAATGAATAATAACTGACATCCACCTTAAATTTAGCTCCGTTGATGAAGGTGACGCAAGTTCGTTTTGCGTCGATTTCTATGTAGCTTTGGATGTGATAGAGCGCAAACCAGATACAGTCCGGCTTATGCGGTGACTTGCTTGGAAAGAAATAGATGTTCAGTATTTCATTGATCAATGCAGGCGACATAAACACTTCACCCAGGATGACTTTGGCGCTGTCTTTCGCACCACGCAGGCTGGAACCATAATAGCGGAGATTTCTATCTATGACATCAGTCGGCTTTTGCTGAACACGGTGCAAGTCATTGCCTTCCATCGCAACTGACTGCAATACCCCGTCCTCCGTATACTCTGGGTAGATAACAGCCGTTCCCTTTGAAATAATAAAATTCTTAGACATTTTCATTTTAATTTCCTCCTTTTGGTTGATATGCTTTTGAATTTAATAAAAAAGGAGTATACTAATAAAGATTGGTATACTCCAATCGATTTTCTCCGAGTGGGTCTTCGAGGACTGTCAACACTCGGGGATTTTTTCTGCGCTTACATACAAATTACCTCACCTCCTTTACAGCCACAACAAGAAAGCCGACCACAAATGAAAGCACATTATGATCAACTCCACCCACCTTTACTATTTTCATTTCGTGCATACACATAATTTGAACTGCGACTTTTAACCTTCTATTTTACCTATCATATCCTAAATAAATTAAATAGTCTATCTATTTCGGGAAATATTTTTTAGATATAGAGTTTTCTTCCTTTCCTTCTGACAAGCCGGTTCCGACAGCTGGAAATGACCTGCGAATTCAGCTACTGCGATTGTGCGTTTTCTAAAATTTAACTTCGACAGAAAACCGAATTCAGCCGGTCCCCCCAACAATTTTACGTACTTCAAAATTAGAATACAGACATTCGTTTTGTTCTCTCCGCTCTCTCTATGATGGAGTCACCCAGGGAATACAAATGTGTCGTGCACGGCCTGAAGAGGTCGCATTTATGGAGAATTTTGACGATGTATCCGCACAGTATGAGCCAATGATTTCTGCAGTGATTAGAAAACTGAATATTTATCGTGATTTTGAAGATTTTCGTCAGGCTGGATATATTGCATTATGGCAAGCGTGGAGCCGGTTCGACAAAGACAAAGGAAATTTCACGCCCTTTGCTTACCGTTCGATTTACGGCGCCATGCTGGATGAGATGAAAAAAGAAAACCGCTATAGTGAACGGCAGGCCCCTGTTGACGATCAGACACTAGAACTAATGGAGAGTTATTCAATGGAAGAAGACAGGTTTCCCGAATTGGACAGCGTATTGAAGACGCTCTACGCAGAGGAAAAACAGTTATTATCGATGCTCTACACTGAGAAAAAATCGCAGACATTCTGCGCGGATTTCTTCGGCATCTCCGTAGCAGGCGTCAAGAAGCGGCGGGAGCGTTTGCTGAAGAAACTGCGGGAGAGGCTGACAGAAGTAAAGCAGGACGATAATCTTTAAGATGAATGACTCCACTTTCCCGACGTTTTTTTGCTGCACGAATAAAGAAATGAAACGTGAATAATAACTGAATAAAATGAAAAGCCGCGTGAAATCAAGTTGCCAGAACCTTGATTTCACATGGCTTTAAATTTCAGATTATTGATAATAGAGACATTCAATGTATTCACCAACAAAAAAAGTCAAATTCGTATCAAAAAACAGCGTATTTAACTACATACATTAGTAACATATATGATAAACTAATCATACAAAACTTTCATACTATACACGACAAGTAATATCAAGTGAGGAATTGCACATATACTTCTTAATAAAGGGCAAAGGAGGTCCATCTGTATATGAAGAACCCACATTATATTGCCGCATCCAATGAACTGTGCAGAAAGTCTGGGATGGATCCTAATACAATTTCATCTCCCATACACTTTTTAGAGGAAAAAGGACTCACGGACAAACAGAAATTTTACAGCGAAATACTGTCTGTCATCAACTACTTCTCAAACAAACTGCTCAACACATTAAAAGGCACCCCTATCCTCGTAGTTGTTTCTGATGCAGATGGCTACCTTCTTTCAATAGAAGGAGATGAATCGATTAAGTCCATGAGCGACCAATTCGGTATTAAACTCGGTGCACAATTTACAATTGAAGACACCGGAACAAACGTAATAAGTTTAGCGCTTCAGCAGCTCCATCCTGTCAGTCTCATCGGAGATCAGCACTATCACTATCCCTTTCATAACATCGCATGTTACGGCACTGCTTTTCACAATACAGAGGAAAATAACTTGCTTGGAAGTATTTCATTGATGATGCCTCTGTCTTTTCAAAATCCACTCTATCTTTCCATGCTGCTTCAAGTAGTAGATTCCATCGAACGTGAGCTGCTGCTGCGCAAGCAGAACAGAAAACTTGATACCATGAATCAGATAATGCTGAATCGTACAGGCAAAGGAATTATCATTACAAATCCAAATGGTATAGTCACGGAATTTAATGAGTTTGCGGAAAAGCTTTCAGATAAAAGCCGCGAGTCTCTGATGGGCATAAATATTACTCACTCTAAAAGATTAGGCAAGTATTTCAAAGAGGTGCTGGAGAAAAGAACGGTGATTAACAACGAAGAAATTTCATTTGAAGATGCAGACGGCAATCAATTCATTTGCTTATTTGATGCACAGCCAATTTTTGAAGAGGAGAAGATGATTGGCGCGTTTGGCCAGCTGCGTGATATAACTGCCCGGTATCATTTACAGCAAGAATACAACTATTTGGCATTCCATGATGAATTAACCACGCTGCCCAACAGACGTTTCATCAAAAATGAAATCAATAAAATAATAGAAGAAATCAACAGCGGCAAACAGCGGCAGATGGCTCTTTTATTCATTGACTTAGACCGCTTTAAAATCATCAACGATAATTTCGGTCATTCCTATGGTGACGCATTACTTTTTAAAGTCAGCGAGAAACTTTCAAAATGTCTAGGAGAAAACGATCTGCTTGCCCGGATGGGCGGGGATGAATTTATTTTTCTGCTGACTGATTTTGACCATCCCGACTACAGCATTAGAAAAGCACAAGAAATATTGCACGTATTTGATTCTCCCTTTCTGGTCGAGAATAAGGAATTGTTTACAACTGCCAGTATCGGAGTCGTCCTGTCCCCTGATCCCCCCGTATCTATGGAGAAACTGTTAGTGTATGCAGACAATGCGATGTACCGGGCAAAGAAACAGGGGAAAAATCAATTTATCATACACACGGACGATTTATCGGATGAAATGATTTCAAACTCCGCACTTGAAATGGACTTGCGGGATGCCATTGACAGAGAAGAATTTGTGCTGTATTACCAACCGCAGATTCACAATAAGACGGGTCTGCTGATTGGTTTTGAAGCACTGATTCGCTGGCAGCACCCAAAATTGGGATTACTATCTCCCGCGCGGTTTATCAAACTAGCAGAAGAGACCGGTTTGATTACACAAATCGGGGAATGGGTAATCAAAGAAGCGACGATACAAAACAAGAAATGGCAAGATAACGGTATGTCGCCTGTCAAGATTTCAGTAAATTTGTCTACCCAGCAATTTCTTACACCGAATCTTGTAACTTTTGTTGAAGATGTGCTGGAGCGGACCATGCTCAGCCCGGAATATCTTGTGATTGAAATTACGGAAAATATGGCAATGGAATATGACTATTCTATCCAGGTGCTAAAACAGTTGAAATCACTCGGCGTCGGGCTCAGCATCGATGATTTCGGGACTGGCTACAGCTCTCTGAACTACTTGAAAAACTTCCCGATCGACTACATCAAAATTGACAAGTCCTTTGTCAGTGAAATTCTGAAAGATGACAGCGGCACTATTATTGTCAATGCCATTATTACGCTGGCACATAATTTAAACAAAGAAGTTATTGCTGAAGGAGTAGAAACTCAGGAACAGCTGGATTTCTTAAAAAGCCGCAATTGCGATGTCTCGCAAGGCTATTTTTTCAATAAGCCATTGCCGAAAGAGGAAGTAGAGAAGATTTATATTATTTGATTCACCAACAATAAATTCGCGACCCTCTGCTCAACTGATAGAGGGTTGTTTTTATGCGACCCTTCTTACGCGGTAAATCCATTGTCTTTCGTCAGCAACTTGGAAAACTTTTTTTCAATCAGCGCGCTGTCCCCAAAAACAAGTATCTGGTCTCCCGTCTGCAGTATTTCCTCAAACAATCCTTTCCGGAGCACCTTGTCTCCCCTTCGGATGAATAGCGCATGCACGTCATCTTCTTTCTTTATTAGCCGGCGGCAAGGTTCTCCAATGAACTCGCAATCCTTCTCGATCAGCAACAGCGCTACACCGTCTTGTTCTCCAAGCTCAAGCGCATTTTTCAGAGGCCAGTCTTCGAGTTCAAACTGCTCGTCCATTCCATGCTCGAACTTTCTTTCGAGAAATCGGAATACGATACGCGTCCGCAATACCAAAATCATGAAAACCAGCAAGATGATCACAATGGCCAGCAGCCGGACTTTTAGATCATTTACAAGCAGTGCAGCAATCGACGAAATAATGACTGCAAGGGAGAAATAACCGAACAGTATCACCGCGGCACTGAGCCGGCGTCGAATCGGATGGTCGATGATCAGCGATGATTCGTCTGTCGTAAAGCCCGTTCCTGTCAGCATCGAAATCACCTGGAACCTCGCAATCGTCTTCTTCAGCCCTGTACTCATAAACAGCACTACCGCCATCTCAATGACCAGCCAGACAATCACGCATATAAAATCATGAACAGAAAATCCTTCACAGCCATTCCCCCTTTTCCGATATTCTTCCCAAGCCGTCACGTATAAATTCCTATTAAATGAGACAAGGTAAAAAGAAAAGGGGGGCGCACCGATGCTTGAGCCTGTATTTCAGCATGCACATTGGAAATGGATCAGTCTGGACACGGCCTCTCCACAGGATATTGCCGCATGTCGTGACATGCCGTCAGCAGGAGAGCGCTGGGCAAAATCGATTCATTCTCAATTAAACAGTAATTTGGAGATGGATACTTCCGAAATAGGTTGCGAGTCGATGTGGGGCTCCTTCGTTTATTCTCAGAACACCGAAATCCGTAACGAGCAGACAATCCTCCACTACTTTGTCGCGGCGGACACGCTTTTGACATGCGGTTTCGACATAGCTGCCCTTCCGCGTCTTTCACAGCAAAATCTCAAGAAACAAATGAAGAGCGCTGAAAATGCCATCGAAGGTTTCATGGTCCTGCTCGGTGAAATCACCGCCTCCTTCCTGCAGGGAATCGAGTTATTTGAAGACCGTATGCATGATCTTCTTTGGCGGATCAAAATGAAAAACGACGAACCGGTCTTCGCACAAATCCTGGACAACCGACACGAAATTCTTGTCTGGAAAAATCTCCTCATCCCGGTAATCGCCATCCGGGAGGCAGCACAAGAAGCATTCGGCAGCAGCGTCCAGAACGGGATCCATTACCAGCGCACATGCCGGCGCCTTCAACGCTGCCGCCAGACCATCCGGGAATACGACGAAGAAATCGGCAAACTCATCGACCTGGAATCCGTCATCTCCTCCCACCGCGGCAACGAAATCGTCAAAACATTGACCGTCATCACCATGCTTTTCACCCCCGTCGCCGCCTGGGGAGCCTTATGGGGAATGAACTTCAAAATCATGCCCGAACTCAATTGGAAATATGGCTACATCACTTCCCTCCTCATCATCTTCCTCTCCACCTGGGGTCTCTATTATTACCTGAAGAAGAAAAACTGGATCGGCAGTGTGTTGAAAAGCCCGAAGGATGAGAAGTTTTGAAGGCCTTTTTTGATGGTGCCTGTGCGCCACACAATTCGAACACTATTCAGTTAATTCACACTTCTACTTCCTCCTCAAGTTCTGCCAGGCAGTAATCAGTGTATTCTTGCAGAGACGCTACTGCCGGCGGGTACATATATGACAGCAATGTTTCCGTGTCCAGAAAGTCCCACCCCACAACTTGACGGCCGGCGTAGACAGGGAAGGAGCTGAATGGATAATCAATGAGATCATTGACCATCGGAGTCTGTGTTTTAATAGGATTTCGATGAATATAACGGCTGACGGCCAGGGCACCCTGGGGGCTTTCGATCAGGATGGGGTGATAGCGCTGTTGATAAATTCTGCCAACATGGTTGTAATGCCTTGAATAATAATCGCTGTATCTCCGGTTAACATGACTCATAATACGAGACAGCTCATCCTCCGTCTTGATCAAGAGATGATAATGGTTCGTCATAATGCAAAAAGCAGCCATAGAAAAGCGAAACTTCTGGTGCGCATGACTGATAATCCGCAGTATATGATACATATCCTCCGGCGTTTTAAAAATATTCTCACGGTTATTTCCCCGCATAATCACATGATAATACACATTCGGCCTCCAGTTTCGTTTTCTACCCAAAAAGCTTCACTCCCCCCGTAAATAAAGACTACTGTAAAATCGGACTGCAACTCTAAAAAAAGAAGCTCCTGCTATTCCCGTTTTCCCCATATTCTCCACTACACTCACACCCTTTTTCATATAATGATTTCATCGTAGACAGAAAGTGCAATCCTGTCAAAAAAGAAAAAACAAGTTTTAGATAGAAGGAAAGATGATAGGTAAACGGTTCTTCATTCTTAAAACTAATTTTTGCATTATCTATACGATTTAAAAATGAATTTTCTTCCATTCTTAACCTGCTGAATACAACCATCCTAAAGAACAATTGGCTAATCTAAATGTATGCAATTCAGAATAGTGTTCAATTTGTATGCTGCACAGGCACCGTTCAACCCTACACAGGCACCGTTCAAGCAAACCTTCAAGCATCCTTTCAAACACAATCCATACCAAACTTTTACACGGCCTCCACAGTCTGTTAACAATTCTCCTTTATAGTTGGAATTGATTACAAATACAGGAGGTCGTTATGTTGAAGAAGAAATTTTTCAAGAAAGTCATTCCAGTTGCAGTGCTTTCGTCTGTTGTGCTGGCAAGTATGATCGGAACAGGCGGAAATCCAGTGGTTTCTGCAGACGAGACCAAGAAGGACGACACACCGGAAATCAAAAATGTCATTTTCCTAATTGGAGACGGAATGGGTGTTTCTTATACATCGGCGTATCGTTATTTCAAAGATGATCCTGCAACCCCTGCTGTTGAGCTGACTGAATTCGATAAGTATCTCGTCGGCCAGCAAATGACATATCCTGATGATGATAATCAATCCATTACAGATTCAGCCTCAGCAGCAACTGCTATGTCATCAGGCATCAAAACGTATAACAATGCCATCGCGGTAGATAAAGATAAAGAAAGAGTAAAAACGGTTCTGGAAGCAGCGAAAGAAGCCGGAAAATCAACTGGACTGGTTGCCACTTCCGAAATTACGCATGCCACACCTGCTGCCTACGGTGCTCATAATGAAAGCCGAAAGAATATGGACGAGATTGCCGATGATTACTACAATGAACGGATTAACGGCAGCCATACGATCGATGTCCTGCTGGGCGGCGGTAAATCCAATTTCATTCGGAAGGATGTAAATCTTGCAAATTCATTCCAGGAAGATGGCTACAGCTATGTCACTGGAAAAACGGCATTGTTGAGGAATGACAATGATCAAATACTTGGATTGTTTGCAGACGGCGGCCTTCCAAAAATGATTGACCGTTCTGCAGACATACCTTCATTAGAAGAGATGACAACAGCCGCGATTGACCGGTTGAAAAAGAATGATGATGGATTTTTCTTAATGGTGGAAGGCAGCCAAGTCGACTGGGCGGGCCATGCCAATGACGTCGTCGGTGCAATGAGTGAAATGGAAGATTTCGAGAAAGCATTCAAAGCTGCGATTGATTTCGCAAAAGAGGATAAGCATACATTGGTTGTCGCGACAGCCGATCATTCCACAGGCGGATTTTCAGTAGGGGCCGACGGGGAATATAACTGGGATACTGATGTGATTAAAGCGGCGAAGCGCACACCTGCTTTTATCGCCCAGCAAATTGCAGACGGGGCTGACCCGACAGAAACGTTAAAGCTCTATATTGACCAAGAGCTGATGCCTTTGGAAGCAGATGAAATTAAGAAAGTGGTCGATGCCGGTGCGAAAAGCAGCGATATTGAAACGGCCATAAAAGCTCTCTTTGACAAACGCTCCTTCACAGGCTGGACAACCGGCGGCCATACAGGAGAAGATGTTCCTGTTTATGCCTACGGGCCAGGTAAAGAACATTTTGGGGGATTGCTGGATAATACGGATCATGCGGATATTATTTTTGAGATTGTGGATGGTGGGAAGTAAACAGTTCTCGATGATTCTCTGGAAGGTTCACTGGATGACTCTCTGGATGGTGCCTGTGTGCAACACAACTTAGACACTATTCTGACAAACACAATAAAGGGCTCTTTTCTGCAAAGGGCTGAAGAAGCAATCAGTAGCATCCTGGAGTGTAAATGCTTTCGTCTATTCGTTCCTCCTTTTCACTGCTATTCCGGTTATTTCATTGTTTATTCGGGTATAGGTAAGAACAGATCAAACTATGAGGAGGCATCGGAATGGGCAGAGAACAGGATGAATATTTTGAGGACCGTGCCGGAACAAAAGACGCACGCTATCACGTCGTCCCTCACGATGATGAGTGGGCAGTGAAACGAGAAGGCGAAGACGAGCCGGTCTGCACAGCTGACTCACAGGAAAAGGCAATCGAAGAAGCAAAGCAGCGTGCGGAAGAAGACGGAACGATGGTCTACATCCACAATGATCGTGGACGGATTGAGGAACAGCTGGATTTTAAATAAGCGCCGAAATGGAGCGCACACAGTTCTAACACTAATCTGATAACTAAAAAATCCCTTCTCCAATAATAAAAATTGGTGAAGGGATTTTTTTTCGGTTCCTTTTTCGGTGCCTGTGCACCACAATTTAAAAATGAATTTTCTGCTATGCTCAGCCTTCTGAATACTTTTTAAATATGTGACATACGCAAACTAAATTAAAAAAAGCCAAGTATCCCATAGGACAATTGGCCAATCCAGATGTATACAATTCAGAATAGCGTTCAAATTGCGTGCTGCACAGGCACCTGTTTGGCACCTCGGCACTTCCCAACTTCGCCAATCTTCAGCGGTATTTCTCCATCACCAACCCGGCAAGCCCCGCTTTCTCCAAATACTCTTTCGGCGCAAGGAACGTAACAGTCACTACTCCGGGATGACGGCCAATTTCTATCGATCCCGTAATAGTTGCCCGATTCATAATTTCCGGCACAGTCACCTCAAAACAATCTGCTGCGCGCTCCAGTCCATTGTCAGTCGCTTCATTCAGCGTACAGCCCGTGCCTACGAAAGAAACCGGATATGACTCTTCCATCTGCGTCACACCCCACTGCCCCGCCACCTGCATCGCCGATTCGCGTTCTTTTTCAGTGAACGGCTTCGCAGTATACGGCAAATCTTCCACATTTGGCAACAATACAGGACCTTCCAATGAAACGCCTTTCAGCACTTTCACCTGCAGATGAACCAATCCTGACACATCCGTTGTGTGTCCCGCAATTTCTCCGTCACCCTGCATCGCATGCATATCACCAAGATACACACCTCCGCCTTCGACTTTCACAGGGCAGATCAGTACAGCACCCTGGCAAACGCGGTTAATATCCATATGGCCATCCGTACGGTGCTCGTCCAATTCTTCCTTCGTAAAAGCAAACGCATGCGGTGCTCCTATCAAGAACGAACCAAAATCTCCTGCATTATGCGAGTCCGGCATCGGAGCAGACGGCGTTGTTCCCAGCTGACCAAGGAACGGCCGCATCCTAGCCATAACTCCCGGAATATCCGACGGAGCAAATGTCACAATTGGATTTTGAACAGACTCAGCTGGCGTCGCCATGTATGAACGTCCATTCGCAGCTATTTCCTCAGCCGCTTCTTTAGGAAGCGTGACGCCAACAGTTCCGTTTTCATTGAAAGCCATTGTATATCCATTCGTAAAAACAAACGGCGTAATATCTGCATGACATTCCGAACAGCGGATTGCTTCCGGTCCGATTCCGTCAATCACAGTCTGAGGATTCAGCGTATCGCATTCCGGACAACGAGCAGCTACGAATGGATCCCCAAGAAAGCGGCCTTCTACCGGCTGATCATGGCCAGATGCCGTAGCCTTCGAAGTGACTTCAATTGATTTAATGAAAACTGCAATCGCATCCCCTACCTCTGCACCTTCCACATACACAGGCCTCGTCACCTCATGACCGCCCTTAATACACGGCGTTATCATCGGCCCCCAGCAGCCCGGCGCTGTATTCGCCACAATATGCCCGCCGTCTTTCACAGGTCCCAGCATGTCGAGTGAAGGATTCAGCAACCCATCGATATACGAGTTCACAAACACCGTCTCTAAAGCATTCTTCAAATGAACCACTCCTTTTTTTCATATTTATCAGTCATCTCTTAGTTTGCGTTAGATAAATAGAGTTGTCAATGAAGCAGCTACTGCTGTTAGTTTTAAACTATCTTTCTAATAGAGTATATATAAAAAATCAATATATTGGATAGAAAGGAGAGGCACAGCGCAGATTAAAAA
This sequence comes from Sporosarcina sp. NCCP-2331, assembly GCF_023707945.1. Classification (NCBI taxonomy): domain Bacteria; kingdom Bacillati; phylum Bacillota; class Bacilli; order Caryophanales; family Caryophanaceae; genus Sporosarcina; species Sporosarcina sp. NCCP-2331. The sequence continues at coordinate 67,151 of NZ_BRCD01000015.1, read as the reverse complement.
GTGCGGAGGAGGCGATTGAGAACTTGCTTCAAATGGTGCGTATCGACAGAACCGCCCAGTCGCATCGCTTTTCTTTCATCTCAGGACATAAAAATCTTCCAACCAATAAACAAACTATACCTTCAAAGTAGAATAATCTAGTAATTGAAGGCGGAGCTCTTTTGGTTAGAAGACTCAAATAACATTTCCTTTTTCACAGCTATCGAAAATTCATTCAGAAATCCATTCGATTCCTAAACTCATAATATCGTTTTTCCACGAGGCTGGACATTCTTCATCACATAATACGACATCTACTTCAGATAGCGGTGCGATTTTGCATAGTGCTTGGACGCCTATTTTGGATTGGTCAGTGAGCACGATCACTTGTTTAGAATTAGAAATTACTTTTTTCGACAGAAGGCATTCATTTAAATTATAATCACTTACCCCTTTGACTAATGAAATGCCTCCTATTGAAATGAACGCTTTATCCAAATTGAAATTATCTAAGACGGGTTCAGACAATTGCCCGCTAATTGACTGTTGAATGGGGTCAAGAGTACCACCCAATAAAATTACTTCACCAGAGAAAAGCTTCTTATTGAGTGATTCCATTAGCGCGAGCGCAACTGGAATACAATTGGTCAATATTCGCACATCTTCTTTATTCACTATTTGAAGAGCCAACTCTGCGGTAGTCGTTCCTGTATCGATAAACACCGTATCTCCGTCTGAAATAAGATCTGCTCCCAGCTTGCCTATTTTTTTCTTCGCGTTGGTGTTAAACTCTGTTCTATTTGAAAATGGAGGTTCACCCATCTGATATCCGGATTTAATTGCCCCTCCATACACTCGTTTCAACACGCCTTCTTCTTCCAAAAATGTTAAATCTCTTCGTATGGTTTCTGGAGATACTTTAAATTTAGCAGATAGCTCAGCTACTTTTAATTTACCTGTCCGATTCAATTCATCCATAATTTCTAATTTACGTTCCTCTGATAATAACAATATACAACCCTCTCCTAGCTTTTCACTTTTATAAAATCTTACCATAGTGCAGAGATGGTTTTCTTGTCTAAGAGTTCTTTATCTACAATATTTATCACGTAATTCCTTTACTGCTTTCACCGATTCCTTTACTCCCTCATCCTGATCCCGCAACATTTGCTCCAGCAAATCTTCTGTTGGGTAATAGGAATCTAAAGGCGCTATCAACTCTATAGGATAAAACGGCTCCTCCACTTTGAAAGCACCGTCACCAGGCGAGCTTACCCCGCCCGTTCCGATTGGCCGCTTAAAAGTAGATACGTAAGGATGACACATTTCTATATTGACTCTTTGCAATGTTGACTGCTCGACTAAGATTTTGAAACATTCCTCAATATCAATGTTTCCTTGCCCAATAGGACAGCCACTTACCCGATACTCTTCCCCATCATGAATTAGAAAATGATCTTTAAAATGACTGGATACGGAATAAGGTGCCAGCTTGCTAACTGTCACAACCGGATCTTCCCAAGCCATCATTCCATTTCCATTATCACATAATGCTCCAACCCAGGGGCTGTCAACCGACTGAATGACTTTGATAATTTCATCCGCTGTTTCTTCTTCATGATTTTCAATCGCTAATTTAATTTGATACTTTTTTAATAAAGGTACAATTTTCTTCAGTTCTTTATAGGCATTATCCGTTTTTTCTTTATCATAAATCCCTCTATTGATATAAGTTCTGATCACATCGGCGCCAATTTGATTTGCTACTTCAATCACTCTTTTGAGGTGGTCAAATTCAATTCCACGCGAATCAATCTCACAAAATAAATGATATTTCTCCAGCATTTTTTTCACTTTCGCTAAATGATCCGGATGAGCGTTCCCTAACGTTCCCCAATCAGGATTCAGATTCAAATCTTCAATAATATTAATTTGTACACCGTCTAACCCTAATTCCACAGTTTTTTGAATAAAATCGAATATATCCATTCGGTGATGTTGAAAAAAAAGATGATAACTTTCTGTTTCTAAACCCAGTTTCATAAAAGCTTCCTCCTAAATTAAATTGAATTAAACAACCATGTCATTTTTCTTTTTGATTACTTTAACCAAATAATTACTAATGATAAAACCAATCAGCGAGAATACAATCATAATCGTAAATACAAATCTATACCCAGTGATTCCGGGATTGTGATCCAAAATACTTCCATACATCGTAAAAGCAAAAATGGAAGGAGCATACCCAACTAAACAAGCGACGGAAACAGCTGCACCGCTAATTTTTTCTGGAATCTTGATTTCATCCAATGGAGCAAAAAACACAGCACGCTGTGAAAATATGATCGCACCAAAGCCCAATGTTGCGGTCATGCCGAGATACACATTCATCGTTTCGTGTGGCAGCATCATAAATATCACCATCGCGATAGCTGCTAGTAAGAACGTAAAACGAAGGTATTTGGTAGCAGAACGGAACTTTTTATCAACCAAGAATCCTCCAACAGGTCCTCCCACCATCTTTAAACCATATTGATTGACAATTCCGTAAGCACCTACTAAAGCGACAGGCATACCATATATTTCTTTAAGGAATGGTATGAAGTACGTCAATCCGGCATATACGCTATAGACCGAAAAGATCGTGAATGAAACTACCCATAACTCCGGCAATTTAATGGCTTGCATGGCACCGTTTAATGCTACTTTATTTTTACTTAAGTCTTTTTCATCCTCATCAAGAACAATGGAATCATGTTCAACAAAGAAATAGGTGATAACCCCTACGATGATGACTGCCGCTGAAAAGAAAAGAATTGCTGCACGGAAGCCCGCTTCGCCAGAACCTAACCAAATAAATATTCCAAGTGCGGAAAAGGCAATGATCGTGTCAATTACTCCCCGCCCAGCTTCTAAAAATCCAAACATTCTACCTTGCTCATCTGAGTTACCTAATAACTTAACGGTTTTAATTAAAACCGGCCAGAAAATAACTTCCGCGAATAATGCCATTACTCCCCAAGAAGCTAAAATTCCGTAATAGGACGGAAAGGTTGATAAATATATACCAACGACCCCTGTACCTATTAACCCGATCGGCAATAAGATTTTCTTAGAAAAGCGTTGAGCGATATATATAGAAAATATGATCCCAATCGTTTGTACCAGAGCATATATGGATAATGCCAGACCAATTTGAGTATGAGAGAGATGAAAATGCTCTTGCATCGGAATATAGAAGGCATCCTTTAATGACGATAACTTAAATATCGTTCCTCCGCCTAATATTAGAATAAAAAGAGTAAACCATTTTTTCACCTGCGTCTTTGCTTTGGACATTAAAATTCCCCCTAATTTCTCTTGTTATGGTTTCTTGTTGCTTTACGAGAGTTTGTTACCGCTTTCATCCGGTTACTACATAATAATACTGCAATCATAAGATGTCAATACGATTTAGAAAATTCCGCATAAACATATTTCATTGGTATATAGGTGTTTTATTAGTATAAATGTAATAAATCAACCTAATTTATCCTATATTGTTTTATATTACTTTATGTTGTTTCATTAACGATTATGTGGCTTGTTTCACTGGTTATTTCCTATTTCCTATTTCCTATTTCATAACATTCTGCTGCATTTAATTGGATAGACTTCGAGAAGCATCTCATGGTTTCTATGAGAGTAGGAGGATGAATAGGAAGATTTAGACGCTACAGAAATAACCCTCTGCTTCTTATTTATGAAGTAGAAGGCTTATACGAGCTGAATTTGCGGGAACTATATAAAATGCATTCAATAATCTAGATTCTAATTATTAAACATAGCATTCCAGCTTGATTGTTGTTAATCTCAATCTGATCTTCTAGTAAAAACAGCTACATTTCTTCTTAATAATAGGCTTAAATACTTCCCTCTCATTATTCGGCATTTCCCAAGGCACAACAATTGGTGAATCGGATATTTGCCAATTCACCATCCTTCCCATGAACCCTAAATCTCATCTCTCCAAAAAATTCCACACAAAAAAAGCACCCTCCAAAAAGGGCGCTTCTTTCCTGCCAAAAACCGATTACTCCTTAATCAATTCCAATTCAACCGGAATATCTTTCTCTACATCTTCGCCATTCAAAGTGGAAATTGCTGCTTCCATCGCTTTCTTGCCGATTTCCTCCGGCTTCTGTGCGATCGTTGCCGCCAACTTACCGTCTTTTACTGACTTCACAGCGTCATCTGTTGCATCAAATCCAATGACCACAATATCTTTTCCTGCAGATTGAATCGCTTCTAACGCACCCAGCGCCATTTCGTCATTGTGAGCGAATACGCCTTCAATATCCGGGTTAGCCTGCAGAATATTTTCCATCACCGTTAAACCTTCCGCGCGGTTAAAGTTCGCTGTTTGTTTCGCAACCACTTCCACTTTTCCGTCCACTGCTTCATTAAAACCTTCGCCACGATCACGTGCTGCAGAAGAACCCGCGATACCTTCCAATTCAGCTACTTTTGCATTGTCGCCCAATAACTCCAGAAGATATTCTCCTGCCAATACACCGCCCGCTTTATTATCAGAAGCAATATGGGAGACTACCTCTCCGCCTTCCGCACTGCGGTCTACCGTAATTACAGGGATATTCGCATTGTTCGCTGATTCCACCGCAGAAACAACTGCTTCCGAATCTGTCGGGTTAATAATTAACAAATCTACACCTTGCTGAATTAAATCCTCTACATCACTCGCTTGTTTAGACGCATCATCCTGTGCATCCACCACAATCAAATCTGCTCCTGATTCCTTCGCCTGCTCTTTCGCTCCGTCACTCAATGTAACAAAGAACGGGTTATTCAACGTGGAAACGGAAAGACCGATCTTCAACTGCTTGTCTCCCTCTTTCCCTGCATCTCCTTTGTCATCTGACGAAGAACCGGACCCCGGCTGCTCCGTGGAACATGCAGCCAACACCAATACAACAACCATAAGTAACGCCCATTTCATCTTCTTCATACTCTTCCCATCTCCTTATGCTGTTTTTTTACGATCTAACAGAACTGCTATCAATATAACTGCACCCTTTACAACCTGTTGGAAGAAAGAGGAAACACCGATCAAATTCAATCCATTATTCAACACGCCGATGATCAATGCACCGACCAACGTCCCAACAATCCAACCCCTGCCGCCTGTTAAACTGGTTCCGCCCAATACAACTGCGGCAATGGCGTCAAGTTCAAACATATTCCCTGCAGTCGGCTGTGCCGAATTCAAGCGGGAAGTCAAAATCATAGAAGCAATCGCCGTCAAACCTCCTGCCAATGAATACACATAAATTTTAATGCGATCCACATTAATCCCGGACAAACGCGATGCTTCTTCATTACCGCCCACCGCATAAACACGGCGGCCAAATGTCGTTTTCTTCAAAATGAAATACAGCACAGCAAACGTAATCGACATCGTAATGACTGGTACGGGAATGCCGAAAAAGTATCCCTTCCCAAGCATCGTAAAAATAGCAGAATCACCAAGACCTGAAATCGGCCGGCCTTCCGTATAAACAAGCGTCAAACCACGGAAAATCGTCATCGTAGCAAGCGTCGCGATAAACGGAGCGACTTTTCCCTTAGCAATAATTAAACCGTTAATTGCGCCGAGCACCACTCCAAGCAATACACCAAGCAGCATCGCCAGCAGCGGATCCATACCGCCCGACATCATACCTGCTGTCACCGCGCCTGTTAACGCCAGAATAGAACCAACCGATAAATCAATACCGCCGGTCAAAATAACGAACGTCATTCCGAACGCAATCAATGCGTTGATTGACACCTGGCGAAGTACATTAAATAAGTTATTCAACGTCAAAAAGCTTGGACTCATAATCGAAATAATCACAATGATCAAAAGCAGCCCGATCACCGGACCTAGTTTCTGTAACGACCCTTTAATATTAGGCTTGGACAACTTTATCACCCCCTGTTGCAAAATGCATAATCCGTTCCTGTGTCATATCTTCTTTCGGCAAATCTGCCATCAGCTGACCTTCATGCATAACCAGCACACGATCGGCCATACCGATGACTTCCGGCAATTCCGATGAAATCATAACAATCGCCACGCCTCGTTCAGCCAACTCATTGATGATACTGTATATTTCCTTTTTCGCACCGACATCCACACCCCGCGTAGGCTCATCCAAGAATAAAATATCTGGCTCAATTCCCAGCCATTTCGCGATCACTACTTTTTGCTGGTTTCCGCCGCTCAGCGACTTCACTGATTGTTCAGGGCCTGATGTACGGACCCGCAGCCTTTTGGACATCGTGTCGTACAGCGCATTTTCTTTTCCTCTTTGGATGATGGCCGATTTGGAGATGCGGTCGAAATTGGTCAGACTCATATTGTCCCGTACCGAGAAATCCAAGATCAGCCCTTCCGACTTCCGATCCTCCGTCACATAGCCGATGCCCAGTTTCTTCGCTTTCAATGGATTCGAAATGACCACTGATTTCCCGTCAATAAAAACCTGACCCGCAGTCAACTTCTTATATCCGAAAATCGATTCAATCACTTCTGTTCTGCCGGCGCCCATCAACCCGGCAATGCCAAGGATTTCGCCCTTCCGTACCTCAAATGACACATTTTCAAAAAAGCCGTCGCGTGACAGTCCTTCCACCTTCATCTTCACTTCACCAATAACCTGTGCCCGCTTAGGAAAACGTTCGCCGAGCTCCCGTCCGACCATCATCTGCACAATTTCCTCAAACGTCGTTTCCTTAATTTTCTTCACACCGACATACTGCCCGTCACGCAAAATCGTAATCCGATCACACATCGCGAAAATTTCTTCCATCCGGTGAGAGATATATACAAATGAAACCCCTTCAGCCTGCAATGAACGCACCGTCGCAAACAACGTCTCAATTTCCCGATCCGTTAGAGCAGCAGTCGGCTCATCCATAATAATCACTTCCGCATTGGATGACACCGCCTTTGCAATCTCGATGATCTGTTGCTTCCCGACAGACAGCTCCCGGGTGACCGTGCGCCCATCTACATGTAATCCCAATTTGGATAAAATCTCTTCCGCCTGCCGGTTCATTTCCTTCGTCTTCAAAATGCCGCTTTTCCCAAACGTTCTTTCTTTACCCAAATAAAAATTTTCCGCCACCGTTAAGTCAGGCAAAATATTCAGCTCCTGGTGAATGACCGCAATTCCCGCCTCTTCCGCTTCCTTCGCGTTCTTAAATTCCACCTTTTCGCCCTTCACCCATATGTCACCCGAATCACGCGTATAAATTCCGGTCAATATTTTCATCAGCGTAGACTTGCCTGCACCATTCTCGCCCATAAGCGCATGGATTTCGCCTTTTTTCACATCAAACTGCACATCATCCAGCACTTTATTTCCATTAAAGCTCTTCGAAATTCCGCTCATCGTAATCAACTCTGCTCACCCACTTTCAGAATATGACGCCCGACTGCAAAATACAATTCGCGAAAGGTGTCGCTTCTCCTGTACGTATAATGGCCTTAGACTGCTTGGTTAATTCCTTCAACTGTTCGTGGGAAACGGTAACAATCGGTTTCCCTATCCCTTCGATTTCTTTATTGACCTCCGGATTATTTGCCTTCATTTCTTCCGCGACAACCAATTTTTCCGCCTCAAAATCTTCCAGCACTTCGAATAAAATCTCCAAAAAACCAGGCTTTCCAAGCGTATAGGACAGATCAATACACTTTACGCCTTCCGGAATCGGAAGGCCGCAATCCGCGATCGTCAATTGATCGGTATGACCCATTCCCGCAAGCACTGCTGCAATTTCACGATTAATCATGCCATGTTTCTTCATAACGCCGAACATCCTTCTTCCATCCGCTTTTTAACCTCTTCATTCGTCGGCATACCGCCTTGCGCTCCGAATTTCTCGACCGAAAGGGAAGCCGCCGCATTGCCATAACGAACTGCCTGTTCCAAGTCCATTCCCGTCGCAATGCCATGAGCAAGCGCGCCATTAAATGTATCGCCTGCTCCCGTCGTATCGACTGCCTCGGTCTTAAAACCGTCCACAATCACATGCCGCTCACCATCAAAATAACGGGCTCCTTCACTGCCCAGCGTGACAATCAGCCGATTCGGATATTGCTCAAGCGCCTGAATCATATCCACGCCAAAAATTTGTTCACATTCCGTTTCATTTGGCGTCAAATAGGTACAATACGGCATCATATCCATTGAAAAGCCCCCGGCAGGTGCCGGATTCAAGAGTACTGGCACATTGAATTCCCGACACTTCCCAAGTGCATACATCACAGTCGAAATCGGGATTTCCAGCTGAAACATAACGACTTTGCTTTCCTTCAACACATGTTCCATCGCATCGATGTGCGCAGGCGTCAGCAATGAATTCGCTCCTGGAACCACGATAATCCGGTTATCGCCTTCCGATAAAAGAATATTTGCGATTCCTGAAGCGCCGTCTACTACCCCAACACCTGTGCAATCGACACCGTTCTTACTCAAATTATCCACAATACTCGTTCCAAACATATCGTTTCCTACACAACCGACCATATGGACACTGCTTCCGAGCCTTGCCGCCGCCACCGCCTGATTGGCGCCTTTTCCTCCCGGCACCGTATCAAAAATATCGCCGAGAACTGTCTCGCCTTGCGTTGGAAAATTATCCGTTCCGATTACCAAATCCATATTGGCACTGCCGATCACCGTTATCATCATGCATCACTCCTTGTCGTTCCGCGAATAATCAATTCAGCAGGAATCTGAACCTCATGCTCCTCCAATTTCTGTCCTTCTATCAATTTAATGAGCATCCTGGACGCCAGCGCACCAATTTTATATAAATCTTGCGCAACCGTCGTCAAACTTGGCGTTAGCTGACTCGAAAGCATCGTTCCGTCATAGCCGACAATCTGCAACTGCTCCGGTACCGCAATACCCAGAGAATACGCGGCTTTCATCGCACCTGCCGCAGATATATCACTACTCGCAAAAATTCCGTCAAATGAATGCGTTTGAAGCATCTGTCGGGCCACCTCTTCTGAAGCATCGAATTGGAAAGGACATTCCACCACTTCTATATCTATATCCTGTCCATCCACTGCATCCATAAACCCCAGCAATCGATCATCTGCCGGACCTAACCCACTCGGCCCCTTCATACAAAGTATACGCCGGCAGCCATTTTCTAATAAATACTCCGTACCGATTCGGGCACCTTCCCTATTATCCGTCGCCACGACTGGAATCGAAGGATGAATCCGGCGGTCAATCGCCACGATCGGCACATTTACATTCATATAATGCGACACATCCGCATGGCTGGCTGCCACAATAAAACCAGAGACATACTTCTGCTGCAGCGTATTCAGGTAATGAATTTCCTTCTCAATCTTTTCATCTGAATTGCACAATACCACTGTATAATCATAGGCTAATGCCACATCTTCTATCGCGCGCGCCAATTCTGGAAAGAACGGATTCACGATATCAGGCACGATCAATCCGATAAACGTAGCCTGCTTCGTATTCAAAGAACGGGCAACCAGACTCGGCCGATAATCCAGCTCCTCAATCGCGGCCGAAATCACCCGCTTCGCCTCTTCGCTAATATAGCCTTTATTATTTAAATAACGTGAAACAGTCGCTACTGAAACCCCTGCCTTTTGAGCAACATCCCGTATATTCGCCAACCATTCCACCTTCAATCTGCTTCTTGTGTAACCGGTACCACATCACTTTGTGGTACCGGTTACACACAGTTTACCAGATGGGGAAATTTGATGTCAATAGGTGGGCCAGCAATTAGACAAATCACAACCTTTCCACCACGAACAGCCGGCACATCAGCCGATGAAAACATCAAAAAAGCCCCCAGGCTGTTATCCAGCTAGAAGGCACGTTTCCTATTGATTTTAATCCTAGGGTTTTCAAATTACCACCATACCCCTTGACGATATCAATTCTTTCAAAATTGTAGAAGCTGAGGATGCTTAATCATAATTAACTTCCTGCATATATTCTGGAGATCTAGTTATGGTTGCCACTCCGGCTCAATCGTTTACTTGTACGGACCTCCCAGTCTCAATAGAACGATAGCAGGCCTCGATCACTTTCATATTTTTAATAGTAGAGTCACCTGTAATGCGCGGCTCATAGTCTTTTAAAATGGCATCAGAAAAATGTTCTACTTCCATTTTATAAATATCGCCAAATGTTTTTTCAATGCGCTCGGTATTTCCTGTTGTAATGATAATCTCTCCTACTCCGCCATTCCTATCCGGGCGGAAAGCATAAGGGACGCTAATCGTACCTTGATTACCGATGATTTCATATTCATTTCTGGCGACCATATCAAAACTGCAGTCAAATAGTGCAGTAATGCCACTTTCCATCTTCAAAAATCCGACAGTGCTCAGATCGACTCCAGCCGCCATTTCGGCAGAAGCCGTCACTTCCACCGGCTCCTCATCCGTAATATGGCGAATCAACTGAACTGCATAACAGCCCACGTCATATAAGCTGCCTCCGCCTTTCGATTTATCCAACCGGATATTCTCTTGATTCTCCAAATGAAACGAATGACTGGATTTAATCAGCTTTACTTTGCCGATTTCCCCTGAAGCAATAATTTCTTTCACCCGATCATGCTGCGGATGCAGTTGATACATATAGCCTTCCATGAACTTCACCTGATGCTCTTTACAAGTTCGTACCATTGCAGCTGCATCATTGGCATTCAAGGCAGCCGGTTTTTCACATAATATATGTTTCCCTTTTTCTGCTGCTTTTTCTACCCACTCTTTATGTAAATGATTCGGCAGCGGGATATAGACAGCATCTACATTTGGGTCATCCAATAATTCTTCATAGCTTTCATAGGCTGCAGGTATAGAAAGTCGTTTTGCCGCCTCATGCACTTTCGCACTTCTGCTTGCGACTGCCACGACCTCCGCATTATCCGCCCGAAAAATAGCCGGAATAAACTGTGTCTGTCCAATATTTGCTGTACTCAGTATTCCCCAACGAATTTTCTCCATCTCATTTCCTCCTTATAATTTCTCAATGATATGCAGTGCAGGCATTTCTTAAATCAACCTCTACCCTACAATATCACTTATCACACATCCGGCCAATTTGTTCTCAATCTTACTGTTTCTAAACAGCCAGTTTATCAGTAAAGGCTCAGTGAGAAATTCTTCCGCCAGCACTTTGCCTTCTATAAAAAATATTAGAATATTCAGTGTAACCTATTCGAATGAAAATTCAAGTCATGATATAATATAAGTATTATCATAAGTTGCGGGGTGGGCTCTATGAGTGAACGGGCTTTAAGAAGAATTCCGTTAGAAAAGTTTATTGATTTGAAGGTGGATTATGCCTTCAAGCAACTGTTTGGCAGTGAGCAAAATAAAGAGATTACGGTAGTCTTTTTGAATGCAATTTTGCAGCGCAGCGGTCGGCATGCCATTAAAGAAATTGCTTTTGCCAGCCAAGAAGTTGGCGGAGAGTATCAAGATGATAAACAATCACGATTGGACATTTTAGTTAAAACACAAGAAGAGGAACTGATCAATGTAGAAATTCAATTGACCAATCAATATGATATGGTGAAGCGTACATTATTCTATTGGTCACGTATTTATAATTCCTCTTTACAAAAAGGCATGGGCTATAATACACTGTTGCCGGCAATAACAATTAATATTTGTAACTTTGACGTATTTAATCAGACAGACTCCTTTCACAACACTTTCCATCTGTACGAAAAAGATGAGAAATTCAGAATGGATGATGTCCTTGAAATACATTTTATTGAAATGACGAAGTTTATTAAACTGTGGCACCAAAAGACCTTAGATCCCTGGAATAATCTCCTCGCCAGATGGTTATTATTACTCGGTATGGTCGATGCCAGAAAAAAGAAAGTGTACAATGAGATCTATAAAGAACTGGAGGAACTTGCGATGCGAGATGAACAGTTACAAGAAGCTTTTACAGTGTGGCAAGATTTAAGTCAATCACCTGAAGAATTTTTGGCATATCAATCTCGTTTAAAATATATTCTGGATGAGGAAGCGAAATTTGATGATGTAAAGCATATGGCTGAAAAAAAGGGCCTTGAGGAAGGAAGGCAAAAAGGACTTGAACAGGGACTTGAACGGGGACTTGAACAAGGACTTGAACGGGGACTTGAACAAGGTAAACTTTTAGAAAAGGAAGAAACAGTTAAACGGCTATTCAAACTATCACTGACAGTTGAGCAAATTGCAGAAGCCACTTCATTGGATACACATGCGGTAGAACGGATTATTGGCGAGTTGAGCTAGAAAGTACGTTATTATCGGTTGAAGAGCTGAATAAAATAGCAGACATCCCCACGCTTACATAAGCGGGGGATGTCTGCTGGAAACAGGTAAAAGGAAAGTCTCAGAAAGGATCGCTCAGAAACTGCTTGTATGAAGGTCAACTTTTATAATAAAGTCTACTCCGTTTTATTAGAGCCATTTCGATTAATTATCGATTATATTTTAGGTATATGAGTCATAAGCAATCCACCGATTAAAGCGGAATCTTCCCCGTGTCTCGGAAGAATAATTAGCTCCTCGACTTTTTTTAGCTTGTCATAAAAATAATAACCACCTATCTTTTCACTCACTTTTTCATGGATTATCGGCAATAGGTTCTTTCGCTTCATCACACCGCCTCCTAAAATAATTAGAGTGGGTGCTAATGTGAAAATTAATTGGCAAACACCTTGCGCAATATAATCAGCTTCCATTTCCCATGCTGGATGGTCACTTGGAAGTTCGTTGCCTTTCTGATCCCATCTTTTATTAATAGCTGTACCTGAGGCTAGTCCTTCAAAACAATTCGCATGGTAGGGACAGACGCTTTCAAAATCTTCATCTTCTTCCAACCTCTGCAATGTAATATGTCCCATTTCGGGATGATGAGGTAAGTTCGGCAATGCACCATTAACTATTGTTCCGCCTCCGACTCCAGTTCCAATTGTTAAATAAAGAACCATTTCGTTTTTTTCCAAAATCATCGCTTCTCCCAAGCCGGAAACAGTCACATCAGTATGTAACGTAATAGGTATGCCAAGTTCCTCACGTAGTTTCTTTAAAAAAGGATAATTCATCCATGCCTTCTTAGGAGTTCCCAGTAGCATTCCGTAATTCTGGCTTTCCCTATCTACATTTACAGGACCAAAACAGCCAATTCCTATTGCACATACTTCATTTTCCTTAAAGAAACTCACTATATCTTTTACAGTTTTCTCTGGAGCTTCAGTAGGGTATTGAATCTTCTTTATTATAGTTCCATCTGATTTCCCAATAGCACAGTTACAGTTCGTGCCCCCAAGCTCTATTGATCCGTATAGCATAGCCACTCCTCCATTTCCTCTTTTGGTAGTTATAATAATTTTGAACTGTAAATATGCCACAAGCAGCCTCAACTATTCGGAAAGCCTACAATAAACTATTTCTAATAACCAACCAATCTAAATCAAATAAAAACCGCTCCATAAAAGAAGCGGCAGTTATTTTATCTTGTAAAGGCAGCTGCTACTCCACCATCCACAGTTACCATACAGCCAGTTGTTTTCAAAGACTTTGAAGAAGTAAAGAATGCGACTGCCTCTGCAATATCTCTGGGATAAATATTCACTTTAAGAACAGTGCGCTGCTTGTAATGATTTTCTAGTTCGTCCGGGTCAATATTATATGCTGCTGCACGTTCTTCCCGCCATTTCGAGCCCCAAATCGCAGATCCTTGCAACACCGCGTCAGGCAATACCGAGTTCACACGAATACCGTAATCTCCGCCTTCCGCAGCAATACATCTGGCCAAGTGCATTTCCAATGCCTTTACGGAACTGTAAGCAGAAGCATTTTTTCCTGCATAGATCGAATTTTTAGATCCAATAAACACCATGCTTCCACCAACATTCTGAGCCTTCATGATCTTGAATGCTTCTCTGGAAACAAGGAAATACCCTGTTCCTAAAACTTCCATATTTAAATTCCATTCGCTGAGCGTAGTATCCTCAAAAGAGCCGGAAGTAGCAAGACCGGCATTATTCACGAGAACATCTACACCGCCATATGTCATGATCACTTCCTTATATGCCTTGAGAATTTCTTCCTCAACCGTTACATTCATCTTAACAGCAATAGCTCTTCCTTCACCATATTGCTCATTTATTTCCTTTGCTACTTTTTCTGCACCTTCCATATTCAAGTCCGCAATGACTACATGACCACCCTGTGAAGCAAACAAACGGCATGTTTCACTTCCAATTCCTCCTGCTCCGCCTGTAACAAAACATACTTTCCTGGAGAAATCACCTTCTTTTGGTGCTAATGACAACTTATATAATTCTAACGGCCAATATTCAATCTTAAATGATTCCTCAGCATCCAGTGATATGAATCCGCCGATTGCATCGGAACCTTTCATGACCGAAATCGCTCTGTGATAAAGTTGCTTGCTGACATCAGCATTCTTCACGTCTTTGCCTGTCGTGATCATACCGATACCGGAAATCAGTATAACTCTCGGCGCTGGGTTAAACATATGATCTCCAGCTTCCGCATATTTTTTAAAGTACTCTTTATAATCCTCAATATACTCAGAAATCCCTGCTTCCAATTTCTTTTCGAGCTCATTTTGCTCTTCACTTTCTGGATCAAACTCAATATACAGCGGTGTTCGTTTCGTGTGAACCAAATGGTCCGGGCAAGCTGCTCCAACTTGCGAAAGTGTTTTTGCTTTCTCACTATTCACAAATTCTAAAACATCATCTTCTGTATCTACTTGAAGAATCATTCCTTCTTCTTTAGATACTAAACCTCTAATCGTCGGCAATATGGCAGAAAGGAGCTCACTTCTTACTTCAGCTGGAAGAGATTGATATTTACGACCGCCAAACGCTTCCGTTTTCTCAAGCTTGCTATCAATATAAGATTTCGCTTCATTGATAATATCAACGGTTTTATTATAACTCTCTTCTGCCGTCTCTCCCCAAACAACCAAACCATGCTTTTCCATCAGCACTAATTCAGCATTAGGGTTTTTCTCTACCCCTTCTGCAATCATTTTTGAAAGTAAGAAGCCCGGGCGGATATATGGCACCCATACATAACGGTCCCCGAAAATCTCGTCTGCAATCTCACGGCCGTTTGGTGCACAGCAAATACTGATAATGGAATCAGGATGAGTATGATCTACATGCTTGTACGGCAGGAATGCATGCAGTAATGTTTCAATAGAAGCTCTCGGATTTGCAGGATTCACCATGCAATGCTCCAAATAGGCAACCATGTCTTCGTCACTCATATCATCACGTTCCATGAGCGGGCGAACATCATTTAGTTTGAGTGCGGTGAAATGTTTTTCTTCCATATGATAAAGGTCGGACCCGCTGCCCTTCACCCACATCACTTCAATCTCTTCGCCTTTAAAGTCTTTTTCAATTGTTTTAACAGACGTATTTCCACCGCCCCAATTACAAATTCTTCGATCTGAACCGATCAGATTCGAGCGATATCGTAATTCTGCCAATGAAGAATTTTGGTCTTTTGTTTTATCTGGATTCCATTTGTTCTGTATCAATTAATTTCCTCCTTTGAACTCACTTTTTAGATCTGTTAATCCACTCATCACGGATGAACCTTTTGCAAAATATTCGCTGAGCTCTTTATAGTAACGGAATAATTCATCATAGACGGCTTTATGTTTTTCATTAGGATAATAAATCTTCTGTTCTTTTGAACTCATCTTGCTGATCGCCTCAGTTACTCCGCCGTAGCCGCCCTGCTTTGCCCCTGCAGATGCAGCCGCCAATATGGCAGCCCCTAATGCCGAAGCATTTTGGCACATATCGACAATAATTTCTTTTTGCAGAATGTCTGCATAGAGCTGCATGAGGAATGGATTTTTCTGCGGAATACCACCCGACATAATTAAACGCTCCACTTTTACCTGATTCTCTTCAAACAATTCTACAATCACTCTCGTTCCAAATGCGGTAGATTCCAAGTAGGCTCTGTAAACTTCAGCAGGAGTAGTGGACAGCTTTATTCCTACAATAGCTCCTGAGAGCGACATATTTACATATGGAGTCCTGCTCCCATTAATCCAATCCAATGCAACTAGTCCTGACTGACCCGGATTTAATTTTGCCGCTTCACCCGATAGATAATCATGAATGGAAACTTCATTTTGTTCTGCCGCTTCACGGACATATTGCGGTGCTTGTTCATCCACATACCAGGCAAATAAATCTCCAACTGCCGCCTGTCCCGCTTCATATGCAAAGAAGCCGGGAATGATTCCATCTTCTACTACACCGCTGATCCCGGTGACTTTTCTCTCGTGTTTATCTAATAATAGATGGCAGGTTGAAGTCCCCATCACCACAACCATCTCTCCAGGGCCTTTAACACCGAGCCCCGGAAGAGCAGCATGGGCATCAATGACTCCGACACTTACCGCGATACCTTCATTTAATCCTAGCAACTGCGCCATTTCTGTTTGAAGCGAACCGGCTTTACTTCCTACCGACAATACTTCACCTTGTAATTTACTTTCATAAATCCCATCCAATGAAGGATGCACATTTTTCAACCATTTATTTGGCAGATATCCTTCTTTTTTATGCCAGCACCCTTTATACCCGGCAGCACAGCTATTGCGTACAAGTTCTCCTGTCAACTGAGCGACAATCCAATCAGATGCTTCTAGAAACAGTTGCGTTTTTTCAAAAACTTCTGGAGCATCTTCTGTGATCTCTGAAATTTTCGGCAGCATCCATTCTGCAGAAATCTTGCCTCCATAGCGCTTGATCCACTCTTCACCTTGAGCCAAGTCATTCATCCTTGTCGCAAAACGCTCAGCATCATGGTGTTTCCAAAGCTTTACGTATGCATGCGGATTGTCTTTGAATTCTTCAACCTCACATAAAGGCTGAAAGTTTTCTCCAACAGGAAGAATCGTAGAAGCGGTAAAATCAATGCCCATCCCGATAATTTGCTTCTTTTCTATATCGGTTTCCTCTAAAATCGAATGAATTCCTTCTTTTAAAGCTTCTACATAATCGCCCGGTACCTGTAATGCTGTTCGTTTCCCCTGCAAAACATCCCCGTTCGGAAGTTTTTCTGTAAGCACGCCATGTTTGTAAGGTACATCTGCTGTGCCAATGATGCGGCCATCCCTTACATCAACAGCTATCGTCCTGCAGGAAGTGGATCCGAAATCCGCACCGAGCGTATATACATTTTCCATACAAGCAATCCCTTTCTTACTTATATAAAGGTCCGAAGTTTTCGCATGCTCTGTAATCTGCTGCTTCTTTAGTTTCCGTACCGAACATATTCCATGCGCTCGGCCGGAAAATCCGTTCACTTTCCACATTATGCATATTAACAGGGATTCTCAAGATAGAAGCCATCGTAATCAGTTCATCGCCGATATGACCATATGACATTGCACAATGGTTTGCACCCCAATTATTCATTACGGAATATACATCTGTAAAAGCGCCTTCTCCCGTCAGATTGGGAACGAACCATGTAGTAGGCCAAGTAGGATCGGTTCTAGAATCCAAAGTGTCGTGCATTTCATCTTCCAGCTCCACTGTATATCCTTCCGCAATCTGTAAAACAGGTCCCAGACCGCTTACGATGTTCAAACGTGCAATTGTAACAGGCATTTCACCTTTCGTTGTGAAATCTGAAGAATATCCGCCGCCTCTGAAATATTCAGTGGAAGCCGGTCTCCAAAGTGTATGATCCAGACAACTCTTCACTTCTTCGTCTGTAATCTCCCAGAACGGCTTCATGACAGGCTGACCTTCACGAGTTTGTCTGCCCGTTCCGTCCAACGCAGCCGGACCTGAATTAATTAAATGAATAAATCCATTTTTCGCTTTGCCGGTCAATTCTTTATTCGTTACTCTTTTAACAGCTTCTGGACTCCAATACGTACGGACATCTGCGAATAACTGTGCAGTATTTGTCAATAAATGTCCCATAGCCATCGTCACACCATTCAAGCTATCATTTTCTGTTGCCAATAAGTAGGGAGCTCTCTTTCCATTCCAATCGAATGAAGAATTCAGTATAGCTTCCATGAAATCTCCATTTGGAAGATAATCTGTCCACTGCCGCTGGCCTTGGAAGCCCGCGATCAATGCGTTATGACCCATTGATTCCTCAATATATCCTTTGTCTGCCAGTTTTTCATTTCCTACCATTAAATCTCTTGCTATCAAAGTCATCTTTACAGAAGTTTTCCAATCTTCTTCTAACTGTTCTGCAGTTCGCTTATTTTCATCTGCATTTAAGTCTGCTCCTTCATGAAGATTTTCTTTCACCCACTTCAGTGCGCGTTCATATTCTTCCACATCGTATATCTCTAAATCAAATCGGCGGACAAACTCTGTCATGTCGATATATTCATTGCGCATGCCAAGATATTTCTGGAAAAAATCCTCTTGAACCATACTACCTGCGATTCCCATGCATACAGACCCCATAGATAGATAAGACTTTCCTTTCAACATCGCTGCTGCCAATCCAGCTTTTGCGAAACGCAGTAATTTCTCTTGAACATCTGCCGGAATCTCTTCATCTCCAGCATCTTGTACATCCTGTCCATAAATGCCGAAAGTCGGTAGACCTTTTTGATTATAGGCCGCTAAAACTGCAGCTAAGTAAACCGCTCCCGGACGTTCCGTACCATTAAATCCCCATACCGCTTTAGGCATTGTAGGATGCATATCCATCGTCTCTGAACCATAACACCAGCATGGAGTTACAGTAATTGACACACCTACTCCTTCACGTTCAAACTTTGCCGCTGCTGCAGCCGACTCTGCCACTCCGCCGATACATGTATCAGCGATAACACACTCCACTGGATTGCCATTGTAGTATTTTAAGTTTTCACTCAGTAACTTCGCTACAGCTTTCGCCATATCCATTGTTGTGTCTTCCAGTGATTCTCGAACGCCATTTCTCCGTCCATCTATTGTCGGCCGGATACCTATTTTCGGTAAATCACCAATATAACGATCTTTTTTTGTCATTTCGTCTCCTCATTTCTTTTCTAATATTTCATTGAAGCGACTCATTGCGGATGACCAGTATTCCTTGTTCTTTGGTTCGTATTCTGTTTGTGTCACAGAACGCGAGATTACTTCCCGTCCTTCCTGGAGAGATGCAATCTTACCGAGGGCACGGAGTTGTGATAAACCATTCCCCAAAGAACTTGATTCGACGGGCCCCGTTATTAGTAGTTTTCCTGTTGCATCTGAAATAAATTGACATAAATCTGTATTCTTGATTCCCCCGCCTGCAGCATAGATTGCACTGGCTGAGTATCCAACTATTTTTTCAAGCCCCTGAATCGTATGTGCATAGCTCAGCGCCATACTTTCCCAGACGCATCGGAGCGTTTCACCTATAGTTTCCGGCTTACGCTGGTCTGTCTGCAGACAAAACTGTTCGATTGCCTGGATCATTGAAGATGGATTGAAGAATACGTCTGCATTCGGATCAATATAAACTTTTGAAAATCCGCTGTTTTTGACCAGTTGATTCTCTGCTTCAAAATCAAGTTCATGACCTTTTTCCTTCCACTCTCTGCGAAGCTCCTGCATGATCCAGAAACCCATACTATTATTTTGAAAACGATATGTACCCTCACTTGTACCTTCGTTAGTGAAGCCTTTCTCAAATGCTTCTGACGTCACAATGGGATGCTCTGTTTCTGTTCCGATAATTGTCCATGTACCTATACTCATGAAAAAAGAATCTTTGATTAACATGGGGAGAGCTGATAGTGCACACGCCGTATCGTGACCTGGTGTTAGAACGACTTTCAGCGGTGCAATTCCCTCTTTCTGTAGACATTTATTTGAAACAGGTCCTATGACTTGGTGCGGCAACCGGACTTCCGTTAAGGGAAGTGTTCGATCCAGCAGTCGGTCCAGTAGCTCTGTATTCCACTCTTGTTTTCCTAGTTGAAGCATTTGAGTGGTCGAGCAGATTGTAAACTCATTAATCGGAATACCTGTTAATTGATATTGTAAGAGTGTGGGCATCATTAATAGGTGTGCTGCATTTTCAAAAGATTCTTTTTCAACAATTGCCTTCACCTGAAATAACGTATTAATAGAAGAAACTTCATTACCCGTCAGTTTAAACAGATTAAATTTATCGTCTTTTTCTAAAACTTCTTCCATATACGGGAATGTATGGTCATCCCTATATGAATAAGGCTCAAAAAGTAAATTACCCGATTGGTCTATTACGCCAAAGTCTACTCCCCATGTGTCAAAACCAACACTTACAGCAGCATTTTCCGAGGAAGACTGAGCCTTTCTGATTGCCGTATAAATTTGATCCATCAAATAGGCAAAGTCCCAATGAAAATTTTCATTTCTCACGATTGGTTTATTGTCAAAACGGTGAATAATCTCACTTGTGATTCGTTTTCCATCATAATAATGGCGAACTAATCTTCCATTTGACGCACCAATGTCAAATGATAGAACCTGCGTCATATTACTCCCTCTTTTCTTGCAACAGTTTAGAACGGTATGTCTCTGCAGAAAGATTTCGTAATTCATCACATTCTTGATCTGTTAAAGTACGGGGTGTTCCAATTGTCGAGCTGATATAATATACTCTTGCAGCTTCTTCTATTAATTGCATGAAGAAGAACGTTTCTTTCATCGTTCTTCCAACCGTCAATACTCCGTGATTACGCATAACAATGGCATCAGTATCCTCAATAATTTCCGCTACTGCGTCTGCAAGCACATGAGTAGTAGGTATAATATAATCCAAATATTTTATTCTTTTCACCATTGCCGGGAAGTCAGGAAACATTGGTAAAATATCTTTTCCCGCTGATGAGACGCCTACTGAATACGTAGGATGAGCGTGTAAAACTGCCTGAATTTCATCATTTTTTCTAAAACACTCCAAATGCATAAGCACCTCTGATGACGGCTTCAGGCTTCCCAGAACTTCCCCAGTCCCAATATGTACCTTCACCCAATTTTCATCTTGAATTTCCTTCAAATCGAAACCGCTTGGTGAAATAAACATGTATTCCCCATCACGCATACTCAAGTTTCCTCCAGCACCTACTACTAAACCTGAGTCTACTAAACTTTTTGCATATTTGTTAAGATCTTTTAAGACTTCAACTGACACAATCTCACTCCTATCCTTATTTATTCAACTTGTGAAAGACTTGTTCTAACAGGTCTGCTTGAACGAGCATATCTTCTCTGCTATACGGTAATTCGCTGCGCTCACGTATAGCTTTTTGAAAAACTTTCACTTGTTCTACATACGATTTGCCTTTGATCGTTACTTTCTCATGAGTCTCTGCTGTTTTAATATCCAGTTCACCTACGTCAGCGTTAAGATCTGGTCGAAATGCATGAGGCATTTTTATAGAACCAAGCGTTCCCAGGATTTCAATTTCATTATTCATCGGCGAGTGAAAGCTGCAATCACCTACCGCAATTTCACCTGATGCATAATACATTTGCATCGAGACGTGTGTATCCACTTCTATGTTATTGGATACGGAGCTCATTGCCTGTATAGATTGTGGTTCTTTATTCAGGAGATAGGATGCCGCATTGATGCAGTAACAACCTAAGTCATTAAGTGACCCGCCACCAAGTTGACTGCTTGCCCGAATATTAGAATCCCAATCCTCGAGCTTAAAATGGAATTTAGAGTGTATCGTAACGACATCACCTATGACACCTGATTGCAAAAGCTCTTTACATTTCCACATTTGAGGATGAAACCTGTACATCATCGCTTCCATTACGTATACCTCATGTTGATCTGCTAATTGAAAAATTTCTTCTAACTCTTCTTTCTTCAATACAATTGGCTTTTCACATAAAACATGTTTTCCAGCAGTAATTGCTTGTTTGATCAAGTCGCTATGTGTGGAATTCGGTGTTGCTATGTATACTGCATCCACTGAATCCATGTCGAACAACTTACCATAATCAGCTACAACAACAGGGATATCAAACTTTTCCTGTATCGTATTTGCACTGCCACTTCTACTTGCAATGGCGGTGACCGTCCCATCTCCGCTTTCCAGAATGGCCGGTATCATTTGTTTCTCAGCTATACTTGCCGCTCCAACAATTCCCCAGTTCACTTGTTTCATGATAACCACTGCTTTCGTTGTTTTTTTAGAAAAGAAACTGGGGATCACCCTAATCCCAGTTTCTTCAACATATTATTCGTACACAGCCGCCTTAATTTCTTCATCGTCAATATTGTCTTTGTCATACCAGTAAAAACCAGTATCGATTACTTTTTCAGGCTTTTTTCCATCAAGTGCTTCGACTGCAGCTTTCACAGTTTCATAACCGATTCCTACCGGATTTTGTGTAACTGCACCAATCATGACACCGTCTCTAATCGCATCCAATTGTTGTTTTCCTGAGTCGAAACCAACGATCGAAATTTTACCTTTTTTATTTAACTCGTTTACTGCATTTACTACTCCAATAGCTGAACCTTCATTTGAGCCGAAGATCCCCTTTAGGTCAGGATGTGCTTGCATCACAGCTTTTGCTGCGTCAGTAGACTTCAAGTGGTCTCCAGCTCCATATTGAATATCCACGATTTCAATGTTCGGATACTCCGTTTCAATTTGTTCTTTGAATCCATCTCTGCGGTCTGTTCCCGTCACGGATGTCTGATCATGTACGATCAACGCAATTTTCCCTTCTTCGCCAATAGCTTCAGCCATTTTATCAGCTGCCAATGCTGCAGCCGCTCTGTTATCTGTAGATGCTGTCGCTAAAGGAATATCACTATCCACGCCTGAATCGAATGCGATAATAGGTATATCCTTACCATCAGCCTCACTTAACAACGGTGAAGCCGCTTTAGAATCCAGCGCAGCAAAACCAATCGCGTCTGGCTTTTTATCCAATGCAGCTTGAAGCATTTCAATTTGTTTATCTACTTGTGATTCACTTTCTGGTCCTTCAAATGTAATGCTGACATCAAATTCTTCAGCTGCTTCTTCGGCACCTTTCTTTACCGCTTGCCAAAACTGGTGCTGAAAACCTTTGGATACAACAGCCACATAAGGCTTTCCTTCTTCAATTTCACCCGCTCCATCCGATCCCGCTCCATCATCTGAACATGCAGCAAAGAACAATGATGTTGCTAAAACCCCACTTAGTAGACCCATTTTCTTCTTCATAATATTTCCTCCCCTTTTTCCATTTCACTTTATAATCAGTCTGATTTCAGACATCCTACCATCCATTAGTCTTTCTTACGTATCGTATCAGCATAGACTGCTAAAATAATGACCAAACCGACTACTACTGTCTGCCATTCTTGTGGAATGGACATAATCCGAAGACCATTCGTCAAGACACTCATAATAAGTGCCCCTATCACTGTTCCTACTATCGTCCCTTTTCCGCCGCTTAAGGAGGTTCCGCCGATGACAACTGCAGCGATGGCCTCCAATTCATAACCTTGGCCAAGTGCCGGTTGGGCTGAATTCAAACGCGCAGCCATCAGGACACCCGCTACCCCTGTAAATGCGCCAGCAAGTGTATAAATGGACATTTTCCAAAAATTCACATTGACGCCAGATAGTTTAGTCGCTTCTTCGTTACTCCCAATCGCGAAATTGTATCTCCCTAATATTGTTTTGCTTAAAATTACTCCGCCTATAATCGCCATTATGAAGAAGATCAGGATCGCATTTGGCACCTCGATACCTGGAGTGATTGATCCCAATGAAATCTTCGTAAAACTTGGATGATCATTGAAGTAAATTGGAGCAGCACTCGATATGACCAGTGCCAGCCCTTTCGCGATCATCATCATAGCAAGCGTTGCAATGAATGGCGGAATATTCAATTTGGCAATGGCAAAGCCGCTTAAAAGTCCGCACAGCGCACCTGTTAAAATACCTCCAATAATTCCTACCCAAATCGGCATGCCTCCATCTACTACAATTACTCCAATCATTACGGATGACAAGGTCATGACCGTACCAACAGATAAATCAATACCGCCTGTTATGATGACAAATGTTGCACCTAGCGCCAAAATACCAATGACTGCAGTGGAAAGCAATATTCCGATAATGTTGCTGTATTGAAGGAAGCTTCCCGATGCAATGGAGAAGAAAATAACTAATGCGATCAGACTAGTAAAAGCTAAAATTTGCTGTATAGCTCCAGATGGAATTCTAGAATTACCTGATTTCTTTTTCTCTTCGTTTACAACTGTATCCATACTCAAACGATCTCACTCCATTCTTTAATTCACAGCTGTTGCATACTCCATAATTTTTTCTTGAGTAGCTTCAGCAGATGTTAGTTCACCAGTTATTCTCCCTTCCGACATGACAATAACCCGGTGACTCATACGCAACACTTCTGGCAGTTCAGACGAGATCATGATGATTGCCATACCACTTTCAGCCAATTCATCAATCAACTTGTAAATTTCACCTTTTGCACCAACATCAATCCCACGGGTAGGTTCATCGAATATCAAAATATCACAGTTGCGTAATAACCATTTAGCAATGACGACTTTCTGCTGATTGCCTCCTGACAAGTTTCTGATTTTTTGATGTACTGTTGGTGTTTTAATTTTCAATTCATCTACATACCTTTTTGCTACTTTCTCCATTTCTCTTTGACTTACTATGAAGTTACCTTTTGTAAAGTTTTTGATAGTTGCCATAGCCATATTCGTTTTAACATCCATATCAACTAATAAACCCAAGTGTTTACGGTCTTCCGATAGATACCCTATTCCTAACTCTACTGCCTGTTTTGGAGACTTGATCTTTACTTCCTGTCCATTCAAATAGATGGAACCGCTTTCAACTTTGTCGGCTCCAAAAATTGCTCTGGCTACCTCTGTACGTCCTGCACCCATCAATCCGGAAAATCCTAAAATCTCTCCCTTTTTCAACTCAAACGAGATATCCTTCAAATGTTCCTTTGTAGAAACATTCTCCAGTTTAAGAATCGTTTCCTGATCTTTGTTAAATGAGGTTGGTTTTGATTCTATATATACTTGTCTGCCAACCATTAATTGTATAATTTTACTCATTTCTGTTTCTTTCGTCACTAGAGTATCAATATATGTTCCATCACGCATTACTGTAATTCGATCTGTAATTCTCTTTAATTCATCCATCCGGTGTGATATGTATATAACCCCGACGCCGTCTGCACGTACGCTTTCAATTGTCACAAACAACGAATCAATTTCGGTCTCAGTCAATGCGGTTGTCGGCTCATCCATAATAATAATTTTCGAATTAAATGAAAGCGCTTTCGCGATCTCCACCATTTGTTGCTTTGCGATCGTTAAATCTGCAACCTTTGTATGTGGATCTAATTCTATGTTCAGTCTTTTGAACAAGTCTGCTGCTTTTTTATTCAATTCTCTATCTTTCAAGAAGAAGTTAAAAACACTTCTTGGTTCGCGTCCAATAAAAATATTCTCTGCAACTGATAAGTCTCTCATTAAGTTCAACTCTTGATGAATGATCGAAATCCCTAACTCTTGAGCTTGATTGATATTTTCAATATTCACTTCTTTTCCTTCCAATAAAATTTCGCCTTCATCTTTTGAGTAGATTCCGTTCAATATTTTCATCATCGTAGATTTTCCAGCACCATTTTCGCCTACTAAAGCCAGCACTTCTCCATGTCTTAATTCTAAATCCACGTTAGACAATGCCTTTACCCCTGGAAATGATTTCGATATATTTTTCATAGAAAGCAAAACAGGATCCATACACTCACCCCTAAAACGAAATTTTCTTTCATTTTTGATAATGTTTGTTTATCTTTATTATTGTTGATTATAGATTATAGATTATATAAATGCAACATGTATTTTCACAATTCCAAAAAGAAGCCATTTTTAATAGGCTTCTTTTATTAATTCTGGTAATACTATTTTAGTTCCTTGTTCTCTTAAAAACTCTAGTTGAACTTGCTCTGCTTTTGAATCGACAATAATCGTGTCAATGCTTGAACTACTCGATATTCGTGCAAATGCTTTTTTCCCAAGCTTTGAATGATCAAGCAGCAAAATTCTTTTAGTTGCCCTGTCAATAACTTTTTGTTTCACCAAAGCTTGCAATTCATTTCCGTCACTTATTCCCCATTCTTCATCCAGGCCTTTACAAGAGAAAAATAATTTATCTACATAGTAAGAATCCAATGTATTTAATGCTACTTGTCCCACATAAGACATAGATCTGGCGGATAATGTTCCGCCTGTACAAATCACTTGAATTTGTGTGTGTCCGGCTAACGCCACACAGATTTGTATGGAGTTTGTCAGGACAGTCAGGTGCATATCTGGAATTAACCGAGCCAAATAAAGTGCCGATGAACTCGCATCTAGAAAAATAATATCTCCATCTTCGATTAACTTAATTGCTTCCTTTGCTACACTGATTTTCTCTTCTTTATTAATCACTTCTCTCTGAAAATGCGGTACATCATCTTCTTCCTGCTTTATACTTATTGCACCGCCATGTGTTCGAAGCAATTTCCCTTGTCCTTCCAAGCGCTCTAAATCTCGTCTAATCGTTTCATCTGTGACACCCAGCATTTGACTAAGTTCCGTCACTCGAATGGTCCCCCGCTCATCTACCATTTCTTTAATTTTATGATGTCTTACTCCTGCCAGCATACCAATTCATCTCCTCTTTTAATAACGCCTTTTCGCAAAATGATGTTCGCATACAGCGCCTGTTCACCCGTCGCAATGATTGCATAGGCTTTTTTAGCTTGTTTATAAAAATCAAAACGCTCGAATTTCGTTAATGAAATATGATCATTATTTGTTTGTTTTAGAATTTCAGCGTATTCATTCCATATAACTGGAATACCCTCGTTTTCTTTTGGCTCCATCAACTTAACGCCGCTTTCTTCATAATCGTCCAACGGCAATAAAAACAGGATACTTCGTAACACTTCAGGCACAGATTGACCATCCAAACGCAATATATTTGTTGTATGTGAAACAGATGGGAAGTTACCATCTGCAATTAAAATTTCATCTCCATGACCCATCTCCATTAATATTTTTAGGATATCGGGTGATAAATTGTTGGGAATATTTTTGAGCATGTTGTTTCTCCTTTCTTTTTCTTTGTTTTATAACATCTTACCAAACTTTTGAGAAAAGGAAATATTTTTTTATTTATTGTGCATACTTTCTCTTTACTTATTCAACTGAGTTTAGTTAATTTGCTCGCTATATATGCTTTACATATATCTTGAGAGCTAGTTGAGTAGAGTAAGCTCATTCCACATTTTCGTATTTATCCTGCTCTATTTCAACATTTCCAAACAAAAAAGACCACAATATATTAATCGTGGGTAGTTTTGACACTGAAAATTTCACTCTTTAATCTCACTCAATTTCAAGATATTTCTTCTTACTGATGTAATTAATGATTGGAATGCTTTGATGGACTTCTCCTTGTTCTTCTCCTTCAACCCTTCCAATAGCTTTACATGATATGGATATCCCTCATCATATAGCTGTTCTTTTCCATGAGGGGTATCCCACAAGACATATAGTTCTTGATGGATTGTAGTAATAATTTCAAATAAAATATGATTATCACTTGCTTTATAGATAACTTTATGGAATTTCGAGTCAGCCTCGCTTGCCATTTCAAATTGCTCATTGTCTCTATATTCAACATACTTATTTAGATGATATTCCATTTCTTCCAGCTGCTCTGCAGTAGCATGTTCCACTGCAAGTTCCACAGCTTTTTCTTCTAATGCCGTTCTGACATCCAATACTTCCAATAAGTGCTTCGCTTCATCTTCAATATGAAATGAAGTATATATTCGAAAAGGTTTTCTTTTTTTTACGAAAATGCCTTTTCCATTTACAACTTCAATAACCTCTTCTGTTTCTAGTTTCTTTAATCCTTCTCTTAACGTTGATTTTCCTACATTCAGTATCTCGGTCCAGTCGGCTACTGGCGGCAGTTTCCCTCCGGCTTCAATTTTATTTTGTTTGATATAGTCTTTTATTTCCCTCGCAACGATATCTGATAAATATACTCTTTGCAAATTTCCTCACTCCCAACGCGCACTGCAATAATGTTTCTATCATCATAGCATATCATTAATTTTAGAAAAGAGTTTACTTTCTGATTTCTCTTTGTTAGTATAAAAATCAGCTATCAGACAGGATGCTAGCTGTGAGAGGAGAGAAACAATATGAACAAAAATGATTTAGAAATTTGCACACATTCTTTCGAAGATAACACCAAATATGAAGGGGCTGTAGTACCGCCAATTTACCAAACGAGCCTATACACATTTAAAGATTTCAAGGAATTTTCTATTGCCATGGAAAATCAAAGAGAAAACTTAGTGTATAGCCGAGGAGTAAATCCAACAGTGAGATTGCTGGAGAACAAGCTTGCTGCTTTGGAAAAAGGTGAAATGTGTAAAGCTTTTGGTGCTGGAATGGGTGCTATCAGTGCCACTATGATGACATTACTACAAAGTGGTGACCACGTACTATTAGTAAATCAGACATATGGACCGACAGTTGAACTTTTACAACTTCTTCAATCATTCGGGGTTGAATTTGATCAAACATCTAACAACTTACTGGATATAGAAAAAGCAATACTAGAAAATACAAAACTTATTTATATCGAGAGTCCTTCAAGTATGAGTATGGATGTTGCCGACTTAGTAGAAATCAGTAAATTGGCTAAAGAGCACGGAATCCTAACGGCCATTGATAACACTTGGGCGACTCCTCTATTTCAAAAACCCTTAACACTGGGAATTGATTTAGTTATTCATTCTCTATCAAAATACATCAGCGGCCATAGTGACGTAGTTGCTGGAGCTGTAATTGGGCGCAGGGAGCTAATTGATCCAATTTTCCAATATGGCCATCAGTTGTTTGGTTCTACATTAGCACCGCAAGACGCTTTCCTCATATTAAGGGGATTGCGTACATTACCTCTTAGAATGAAGCAACATCAAGAAAATGTTTTAAATGTAATTGACTACTTAAAGACTCAAGAAGAAGTAACAGAAATACATCATCCAAGTGTCTTAACGGGAAATATGAGAGCGGTTTCAGACAAGCAATTGAGCGGTTATTCTGGATTGCTAAGTTTCAATATTAAACATGGTGATTTTCAACACATTGAGGCGTTTATGAATGCTTTAACAATCATTCAGATTGGGGTTAGTTGGGGCGGCTATGAAAGCTTAGCGATTTCACCAATTAAACATCATGAAACAGGCATTTGTAAAAGCGGATTCATTCGGCTAGCGGTCGGTTTAGAAGGATCTGATCTTATCATTGAAGACTTATGCAGAGGATTTGAGGCTCTACAAAATGTGAGTGAAAAATGAGTTAGATTGGGGGATTGAAATATTCATGAAAACAGTAAAAAATGCAAAGTTTTCTTCATCTGCTTTATTGATTGCAATTATTTTATTCGTTATTATTTACGGAGTAATGTTTGCAGGATTTCCAGTTGAGTCCGTTCTGATAACAGCAGGAATATTGGTTACTATTTTTGCGATTCTTCACGGGCATAAATGGGAGCAGATTATGGGGGTTATGGCTGAAAAGATCAAGACAGCCTTGGTCGCGATTCTAGTGTTGTACAGTATTGGCTGGATTATTGGAGCCTGGATGATGTCTGGTACAATCCCCTACTTTATCTATCTCGGATTAGAGATCATAAATCCGCAGTATCTTTATATCATGGCATTCTTCGGACTCGCAATCGTTTCCCTCTGTATCGGCAGTTCCTTCTCTTCCGCCGGGACATTGGGAGTAGCCGTCATGGGCATTGCGGCTGCTATGGATGTTAACCTTGCCATCACTGCGGGAGCTGTCGTTTCAGGCGCATATTTCGGCGATAAATTGTCACCTTTATCCGATACTGTCATTATGAGTTCCCTGGTTGCGGAAGTAAATGTGTACGATCATATTAAGCATCTCATGTTTACTTCAATCCCTTCCACCATTGTGGCAGCCACAGTCTTCTTTATTGCAGGACTAAAAATTGAGCCTTCAGAATTCAAATCGGAAAGTATCGCAAATGTGTCTAATACGCTCCAAGATTTATTCAACATGAATTTTTTATTGATCATTCCTGCCATTATAGTAATTGGTGGTTCTTTGATGAAAAAGCCTGTGTTAATCGTGCTGTTCTTATCATCATTTACAGCGATGTTACTTTCATTTTTCGTTCAACACCAACCTTTGTCACAAGTTATTCAAGCAGCCATCGAAGGTTTTAACCTTGAAATGCTGACAAGTGTTATACCAAGTTTACAGGCGGATCAGATTAGCGAAGACGTTCAGGTTTTGCTAAATAGAGGCGGCATCTATAGCATGCACCAACCTGTTTTAACCGTATTTTGTGCATTTTTCTTCGCCGCAGCTGTGGAAGTTTCGGGCGCATTACGAGTGGTACTATCTAAAACATTGTCTTACATAAAATCGACAACGAATACGATCCTTATTTCTCTTGTTTCAGGTCTTGCTATTATTCTGGCAACCGGAAATAGCTACGTAACATTTTTCTTGATGAAAGATACGTTTGCCGAACAATATAAAAAGCGTTCGTTGAATCAACTTAATCTATCACGGAGCATGGAAGACGGAGGAATGATTCCTGAAGCCCTCGTACCATGGACAGTAGCTGGAATTTACATGGCCTCTACACTCGGTGTTAGTGTTATAGAATACGCGCCTTGGGCCATATTCAATATGTTTGGAATCATATTTTCTGCCTTGTTAGCAATTCTCGGACCTTACACGAATTGGTTTGGTATTAAACGAAATGTAGATAATCATGAGATAGAAAGTCAAAGTTGCGAGTTAAACTCTTCTGAAAAATAAACTATTCTTCATTCAAGATCAGTACTGCGCTATTAGCCGCTATATTCAAGTGAGTGAGGAAAACTTCTTGGTTTTCCTCACTCATTTTTATTGTTTATGCTCTTAGTCAGCCCCATTCTCTAATTCCTCCGATGTATAGGTATAGTTCACAGAAGATAACATACAATCTTAATGCAAATAAATCCCAATAACCTCCTCCCCCTCATACTCCACTTTCACATGATAATCCCCAATATCATAATCCAAAATATCTCCCGTATCATAATTCGTCCCAGCAATTGCCGCCTGATCCTCTTCGCTCATCGGATAATCCGCAGAATCACTACTAGGTTCTCCCAATAACTGCCGCAGCCTCGCAGTCGTATCCTTATAATAAAATCCACTCAGCTCAATGCCTGCAACTGTATCGTTATACTCATCATAAAACACATTCTGGCCGTCCGGATAGGCAAGATACGACCCGCCCTCTGCCTCATATTCTCCCAGATGCACAGGATGCTTCTCACTGTAAGCCTCCATCGACTCACCGACTTTCAGCTGCTCGTCAAGAATATAGCCGTTTTTCAGCCGGTCCGCCAAGTCATCAGGAAACGTGCGGTACGGGAACTGGTCAACATAGCCGTCAATATCATGCCATTTGGCGATTAGCTCCTTATACATCTCAAACACTTCATCCGCAAACCCCTCGCCATACCAGTCACTGTCTTCCTTCCACTCATCTTCAATGAACAACTCTCTTTCATTGATTAAGGTAAGCTTGTTCCCGTCAGGATGCCACTCATACGTCTGGAACAACCAGCCCAACGGTTCATCGTTGAAATACTGATACGTCTGCAGATACCGGCCCTCCACCACTTTCACTTTCTCCGTACCGGCAAAAAGAACCGGCTCGCCGTCTACCGAAACTGCGTGTAATAGCCCTTGATCCGCAGTAAATAATGACAGCTCCCTGCCATTCGAATGAACCACCTCCGCAATCTGCAGCATGGACTGATCACCCACTGTTCGCATAGTAAATGGATCATTCGATAAGTTCAGAGTGTAGGAAGCTGAATCCTTATCCTGCAAATATGCCTCTTCACCTTCCAGATCCGACAGATAAAACAGCAGCTCTCCTTCATAGCGTCGGTCACCCGGCTGGCCAAAAGCGGAACCTTCTCCTTCAGCGACTGTTTGTATACCATTTGCGTCTGTCGGCAGCACAAACAGCTGGATTTCCTTCCCGTCTTCCAACAGATTTTCGGTAAATAGAGCTTGTTTTCCGAGGCTTTCAACAACAACTGCCGTATCTGTCCGTTTTACGTCTTTAGGCTCGTAAACTCCCGGCAGCTCTGCCTTTTCGTCTGCTGAAGCTAGTGGTTGCTCTGTAACTGAAGATTTTTTTGCGTTGTCTTCTTTTTCTGAACAGCCGGATACTCCCAGAAGAATTATCGCGGTAAATATCATGAATAACCATAATTTCTTTTCCATTCTGCAATTCCTCCGTAACATTATTTTCTCCATTGAAACTTTTAACTTCTTGTTTTTCTAGGTTCCAGCTAGCTACACAGTATTCAACTTAAAATAATTGTAATATTAAATAAACCGACAACCCTATGGTACAATGAGTAGATTAAAAGAAGAGGAGTTTACAAAAATGAAATATAAATTTCTTACATCAATTGCTGCCGTCTTAATAGTCAGCAGTCTATCTATTTCTTCAATTGGGCATGCGCAAAATAATCATGTACAATTTACAGATGTACCTGAAAGTAAAGTTTACTATGAAGCAGTTCAAAGCCTTTCTTCTAGAGGTTATATCAGCGGTTATGCAGACGGCACTTTCCGACCTGCTGCGCATGTGACGCGCGGACAGGCGGCAAAGATTATAGCAAATGTTTTACAGCTCGATACTAAAAAAGTGGAGAATCCAGATTTTAAAGATATTTCAACAGCTCATCAATACTATGGCTATATTGCGGCTTTAGTAGAAGCCGGGGTAATCAGCGGGTTTGAAGATCAAACATTTAAACCTAATCAATCTATGACAAGAGCTCATATGTCAAAAATGATTGTTAAAGGTTTTGGGTTGGAAGCAACGGATCAAAACGCAATATCTCCATTTATAGATGTATCCAGTAAGCACTGGTTCGCTCCTTATGTCGAGTCATTGCGAAATAATAATATCACGACAGGAACCACACCAACGACATTTTCGCCAAATGAATTGGTTACCCGCAGCCAACTTGCATCGTTTGTAACCAGAAGTGAAAAAATTGAGTCAACTGAAACACCACAAGTGCCTGCCGTTCCTAAACCACCTGCAGAGAATGATTTTGTGATCGATTCAATAAAATAAGATCCTATTAGTCAACTAGAAATTTATAGTCCAAGCAACTTTACGTTAACAATCTCAGCCTGACATCTGGTCGAGATTGTTTTTTAAAAAATTCAAAGTTTATTGTTTCCACTCTTCCATCCAAACCATCGTTAGGAGAATGCTCTATGAAAAACAAATTACATGCATTGCTACTGCTTACTTTAGCTTTATTCTTTTTTCCGGCAACTGCATCTGCCAATTCTCAGGTTTTACAAGAAGTCCGTCAGCTAATCACTGCCGATTACGTAGATTCAGTTCCAAAAGATGTGCTGAACAAACCAGATATCACCCAGATTCTCAAAGAACTGGATCCTTACACAGCCTATATGACAAAAAGAGAATTCGAACAATTCATGAATGGCATTGAACAACGCATTGTCGGCATCGGAGTTGTATTGGAAGAACATAAGCTGGGAGTTCAAATTATTTCGGTTGTGCCGGGTGCTCCTGCCGAGCATGCGGGAATTCTAGCAGGTGATATCATTACGCATGCGAATAGTAAGGCGCTCGCGGGAAAATCTGTGCAGGCCGCCATTCCCTTTATCAGCGGCCCGGCTGATTCGCTAGTTACGTTAACGCTCGTTCGATCTTCCGCAGAACCATTCAAAAAAGTATTAAAGCGGCAAGAAATACAGCTTGTGAACGTGGAGAGTAAAATGCTCGGTGGCAATATAGGCTATATTCGTCTGCACAGCTTTTCAAACGACGCAGCATTGAATATCCAAAAAGCTATTCAGCAAATGCCTGGTGCTGACGGCTGGATTTTAGATTTACGTGATAATGGCGGCGGGTATGTCGGCGCTGCCCAGCAAGTAATGGGATTGTTCCCTCAAATGAAACAGGCTTTTCAGCTGAAGTCACGAGATAAAACAGAAATATTTCCGGTAATTCAGCAGCCGCATCAATTTCAAGTACCTGTTTCATTGCTTATAAATGGTTACAGCGCCAGCGCATCAGAAATGGTGGCCGGCTCTGTTAAAGAAATCAAATCAGCGATGCTGTTTGGTCAAACCACTTACGGAAAAGGCACAATGCAAACTATGTACCAACTTTCAGATGACAGCGTATTGAAAATGACTATTGCCCGCTTTCTAACTCCCGGTGCAAGAACAATCGACCAAGTAGGCGTAGCTCCTGACGTTGTGACAAACGAAGGAGAAGAACTTCAAGCAGCACATAAACAGCAGCTCATTAATCGATTACCAGGCTACAAGAAATTGCCTGCATTGGAAAACGCACCAGTCAACAAGACTTTTAAGGTTGAAATGAATATGCCGATGCAGCCGAATTTGGTAAAAGATGCTGTACAGCTTATTGAATTAGGCGGAAAAGCACAAGCTATTACAGTAGAAAGAACAAACCAATCAACCATTACAGTCAAGCCAGTGCAATCTTTAAAAACCGGGGCGTCCTACACTTTAGTTATACACCCCACATGGAGAAACTTGCAGTCTAAGCTGTTGAAACAAGGTGTCTATGTGGAAGTTACCGTTAGAGATTAATTAATCAACCTAAAAACAGTCCAGCCTAAAATTAAAGTGTATCTTTTATAAAGGACATTTCAAAAAAAGTCTCGGCTGTTTTTAAAGCCCCAGCTCTCTCACTGCCTCGTCAAACTCCATACTCTGTATCATATCTAATTCATCGAGTAAGTTCTTCCTGAATTCTGTGTATACATTTTCAGCCGCCATTTTCCTCCCTTTCGCCGCCAGCAAGTGAATTAGCCAGAGCGTGTAAGACTCTTCCCACGACTCCAATTCAATTAGTTTCTTGATCGCCTGCTGACCTTCCTTTTCTCCAGTAAGAAAGAAAGAACATCCTACCCAAATTAAATGTTTGCTGCTAAGGAGAAGGAACCTGCTGAACTAATTAAATCACAGGACTTTCGAATCAAATTTCGACATTCGAAAGATATGCTATCTATCTAACTAACCGTTTGGTATAGTTTAATTATTCTTACTATTATATTTACAATTACGTAATAGTAAACAAACTAGTACAGCGGGAGGGTAGGTCCTACATCGACAGACAACTATTCTGAAAGGGTGAATTGATTGAAAAAACGGTTGAATTGGTTAGTGGTATTTTCGATGAGTCTGTTACTTTTGATTAGTACATTGCCAGGAATTACGTTTGCAAAAGAGTGGGATATGGATTATTCGAATTATCGTCAAGTTGCTACCGGTATGGATGGTATGGTGGCTACAGCACATCCATTAGCGTCAAAGGTAGGAGCGGATGTTTTGGCGAGGGGCGGGAATGCGATTGATGCGGCAGTAGCCATCCAATTTGCATTAAATGTTACAGAACCGATGATGTCCGGCATCGGCGGCGGCGGATTTTTAATGTACTACGATGCCAAAACAGATAAAACACAAATTGTTAACAGCAGAGAAAGGGCACCTGATGGGGCAACTCCTGATATGTTCTTAAATGAAGCTGGAGAACCTATTTCTTTCGCTGAAAGAGCAACTGGGGGCAAGGCAGTTGGCGTGCCTGGAACGTTAAAAGGACTCGAAGAAGCTCTGAATCGCTGGGGTACGCTCCCGATGGCAGAGTTAATCGAACCGGCTATTGAATTAGCACGAGGCGGCTTTCCAATCGACTCCGTTCTTGCCAACGCGATTGAGGACAACAAGATGATGCTTGCTTTTAAAGAAGCCGGAAATATTTTTGTACCGAACGGAACACCTTTACGCGAAGGTGATCTGCTAGTCCAAAAAGACTTGGCAAAAACATTTGAACTAATTAAGTCACAAGGTACAGACGTATTCTATAAAGGAGAAATTGCACAGGCTATTGCACAGGCAGTACAACAATATGGCGGCTCGATGACACCCGAAGATCTCAGTACATATGCCGTCACGATGGACAATCCGATTTGGGGAGATTACAAAGACTATCAGATTGCCAGCATGCCTCCTCCGAGTTCAGGCGGTGTGTTCCTCCTGCAAATGCTCGGCATTTTAGATGGTTTTAACTTATCACAGTACGATGTGAAGTCTTGGCAAAAGTATCATTTGCTGGCGGAAAGCATGCATTTAGCCTATGCAGACCGGGCAGTGTACGCAGGTGACCCTGATTTCGTTGACGTCCCTCTGGAAGGATTGCTGAACCCGGCATACATCCAAGAGCGCAAAAACTTGATTAGCTTAGACAGCATGATTAAAAAACCGGAGGCCGGTAACCCGTGGGCTTATGAAAACAAAGAGGCGGCATCTGCTCAGACGAAGCAGCCAAACGATAACAAACTCGGGGAAACCACTCATTATTCCGTAACGGATCAATGGGGAAATGTCGTATCGAATACGACAACAATCGAGCAATTATTCGGCACAGGAATCATGGTTCCTGAATATGGGATTTTATTAAATAATGAATTGACGGACTTTGATGCTGTGCCGGGCGGTGCCAATCAAGTTGAACCAAATAAACGGCCGCTGAGCAGTATGACACCGACTATCGTCTTTAAAGACGGCAAGCCTGTTTTGACAGTAGGTTCACCAGGCGGACCGACAATCATCACTTCTGTGCTTCAGACCATCATTCATTCGATTGAATATGATATGGAACTGAAGTCAGCTGTAGAAGAGCCACGAATCTATACGAACAGTACAGCTTCGTATCGTTATGAAGACGGCATTCCTGAAGAGGCGATGGATCACTTACGTAAGCTTGGCCATCAATTTGGGGAAAAACCCGTAACAATTGGTAATGTGCAAAGTATTCTTATCGACCAAAAAGAAGGAACATACAAAGGCGTAGCCGACTCAAGCCGAAATGGCGCGGCAATCGGAGTTACTAAGTAATAGACTTATATAATTGAAAACAATCTTGTAGAACAAAAACAGCCCTCCACTCAAGAATGACATGAGCAGGAGGGCTGTTTTTGTTTCTAAGCAATAGTTTCACTAGAGCCGTTCAATTCATCTGCAAAAAGTTTCTATATAAACCTTATCAGATAGCTGTTAGGCTTAGTAATTATTAAATCGGTCTATTGTAACAGGGCGGAATCATGCCAGCCTTTTTTTCTTTTAATTCGAAGGGTACAGTATTTTCAGACGTCAGAATTTTAATTAAGCTATTAGTTCCTTTGAATCTATGCTATCCTCAAAAAGTAACTAGAAAAGGAGTGATAGTAATGAGGAAAATGACATCTACATCAGTAATAATGTTTCTGTTGATTGGTTTTTTCTATGTACTTGCACCACAAACTACTGAAGCTGCAGGAAGTACGGATATGTACGTACACGCTAAAAATGATATTGTCCTGCGTGCGAAGCCAAGTCAAAATGCTAATCGACTGGGTACAGTGAAAAACAAGTCAAAAGTTAAAGTACTGTCTTCATCAAACGGCTGGTCACATATTCATACAGGCAAGAGCAAAGGTTATGTATACACTTCGGCACTTTCTAAAAAGAATCCGAATGCAGTTTCTGCTCCAACAACTGTCAGCGGAGGCTTAATGCCTGTGAATGGACTAATCCTTACGTACTCACCTTCGTTCCTGGATGAAAGTAAAGAAACGTTCACAGCGAAGAGAGAAGGAAACTCGGCTTACTTATTTAGCAGCAATAAAAACTCTTCGTCTGACTATCCTAACTATGTATATTTCGAGAGCAAAACTAATTTTGTAATGGGGGTCTCAGAGTCTGATCATATGTTTGTAGAAGCTCCATTGCCTTTAAAACAAGGAAGTTATTTTACAGTATATAATTATGAATCAAGTTACAAAGTATTGGTAGAGAGCACAACTAAAACAGTTAAAGTAAAAGGCGGGACCTTCAAAAACGTCGTCATACTTCGGTACCCAAACGGTGCCAGAGAGTATTTGGCAAAGGGAATCGGGATTATTAAAAGTACCGACAGTAAGGGAAAGACTTATACGGAGTTATCGTCTGTAAAACAATGGAAATAACTGAAAAAGAGCCTCCTGACCGATTTCTCGGAAAGGAGGCTTTTCGTCTAAGTGTTAGGTACCAGGTACACACATAATGTCACTTTGCATACAACTCTGAATAGTGTCCGATTTGTGCCGCGCACAGGCACCTTTCCCTGGGCACCTTTCCCTATCTGAGCAATAGTAAGTGTCCGGTCGAAGAGTTTCTTTTAACGTTGTGTTAGAAGGTGTTAAAGCTCTTCACTTCATGCTATCATACATACCGGGCACAATAAGGACAGGTGACAACTATGACTAATCAAAACAAAGGAATTTTACTCATTTTACTCTCTGCGTTCGGCTTCTCTATCATGACGCTGTTCGTCAAATTATCAGGCGACGTACCGACGCTGCAAAAAACGATATTCCGGAACGGAGTGTCGATGATTATATCCTTCTTTTTCGTACTCCATTTCAAAGAACGTTTCTTTGGCAAGCGGGAAAACCAGCCGCTCCTGCTGCTGCGTTCGACACTCGGCATGATCGGAATCATCCTGCTGTTTTATGCAATCGATCATCTCGTCATTGCAGATGCGGACATGCTTAATAAAATGAGCCCCTTCTTCACCATTATCTTTGCTGCCATCTTCTTGAAGGAATTTGTGAAACCATACCAAATCTATAGCATCATTGCCGCGTTTCTCGGTACGCTGTTTATTATCAAGCCTTCATTCTCGCTTGACATCGTACCCTATGCAGCGGGAATATTGTCTGCCGTCTTTGCCGGCGCCGCCTATACCGCGCTTCGTGCACTGGGCGACCGGGAGCAATTTTATACGGTTGTTTTCTACTTTTCGGGATTCACGACAGTTGTGCTTCTGCCGTTCGTCATCTACAACTATGAGCCAATGACGCTGCAGCAGACGGTGTATTTGCTGCTCGGCGGAGTGTTCGCGACCATCGGCCAGTTCGGCATCACGCTCGCGTACAAGTTTGCGCCCGCCAAGGACATTTCTGTATTCAACTATTTCACGGTCGTGTTCACCGCTCTGCTCGGCCTCTCTTTTCTTGGCCAGGTACCTGATCTTTATAGCATTTTGGGCTATTTCATTATTTTCGGTGCTTCGTTTTATATGTTTTTACAGAATAAGAAGCCTGCTTTGTCATGAAACAGGTACCAAGTCCCCACACAATTGAGTAAACAGAACTGTCTTTGAATTGCGTGCGCGCCTGGTATCTTTCACAATTGAGTAGGAGGGAGCGATTAACTCCCGTCCTCTCACACCACCGTACGTACCGTTCGGTATACGGCGGTTCAATCAAGATCGATAACGCAAAGTTTCATAACGACCCATCAGACTTTTGAGCCCTTGGGAACTCCAGTAGGAGTTTCCGAGGGTTCTGTGCAGTATGGGACTTTTCGAAATTCGCCAGTAGCTCTTACGGGAGTTTCCCCATTCGTAAGCTTTCTCTTGGGGCGCTCCCAGTCCGATGAGTTTCCTCACCTTCGTACGTGGCTTCTTCCAACTCTTCCATACGCACATGCGTAACCTTCTTCGAATCCATGATTCCAGTGTTCTAAACACACTCGGGGTATCTGCCAGCGCAAAGTACCTGCACCAGCCCATGAGGTACTGGTTCAGCTTCTCCATCCGGTAAGACAGCGGATATGGTTTCTTTCGAGAGGTAATCTTCCGAATTTTATTCTTCATCCGTTTGATACTCTCTTTCGCAATCCGGACTTTCGGTTCTTTACCGCTGGTAAAGCTGAATCCAAGAAATTTCCGTTTCCACGGACGGTCTACTTTTGATTTCTTTTCATTTACCTTCAATCGTAAGGTCTTTTCGATGAAAGACGTGATAGAAGCCATGACACGTTGACCTGCCCTCTCTGTTTTCACATAGATATTGCGGCAAGTAGACCACTGGAACCTCCCCAGTAGTCTCTCTCAGAACCGGACGTGAACCTCTCAGCTCATCCGGCTCCCATTATTCAGCCGTAGGTACAATACCTATATCCCAATGTTTAAAGAGTCTGGGATTTTGTTTCGCAATTCTACCTAGAAAATGTTCTGCCTTTTTCTTGTGGCGAGCTAATCGTTTATATTTTCTTCTCGCCCATATTATTAAGGCCTTATTTATATGCCTTAATGAAGCATACATTTCAGATTTATAGAACTTGCCATAGTAATTAATCCAGCCTTGAATTGCCGAGTTAAACATCTTTGATAAGTCCAAGAGCTCTTTATCTGCCTTTAATTGCAGTTTCCATTCTCTCACTTTTTGTCGAATAGATTTCTTCGATTTATTACTAATGGCAGGGGTGAAGTTCACAAAAGTTTTTCCCCACCTATTCTTCGACAGCCTAGGTCTGAACGTGTACCTTAGAAAATCAAACGCTATATTTTCATAGTGTCCTTTTCTATCTGCATCCTTACAATATACAATTTTCGTTTTGATTGGATGTAGTTCTAGTTTACATTCGTTCATTCTCAAGTTAAGCATTTCGTGCAATTTCTTTGCTTCTTCCTCTGTCTTGCAGTGGATGACTGCGTCATCTGCATATCTAGCAAACGGATTGTCAGGGTGATAAATAGCCATCCATTTATCAAATGTGTAATGGAGGAATAGATTTGCTAATACAGGACTAATTACACCACCTTGCGGTGTGCCGGAGGTACGCTCTTCTATTCCTGCTTTCGTTTGAAACGGTGCTCTTAACCACCTTTTGATGTATAACTTTATCCATTCAACTTGCGTATGCTTTTCTACTGCTTTCATTAATAACTCATGGTCTATATTATCAAATAAACCTTTGATATCGAATTCAAGTATCCGATTGTACTTCTAGCATCTTTTTCGAGTGATTTCAATTGCTTGAATGGCACTTTTCTTCGGTCTGTATCCGTAGGAGTCTTCATGAAAGAACGGCTCCACCAAAGGTTCAAAATATAACTTCACCGTCATTTGTGCAATCCTGTCCGCAACCGTTGGGATTCCTAGTGTTCTAGTACCTCCATCTTTCTTTGGTATTTCTACAGCTTTAACAGCTGGAGGAAAGTAACTGCCAGATGACATTCGATTCCATATTTTATACAAGTTTTCTTTGAGATTCCCTTCAAACTCTGTAATGGATTGCTCATCAATTCCTGCTGAACCTTTGTTTGCTTTAACTCTCAGAAAGGCATCATATACTATGTTTTTAGATATCACATATGGCTTTGTTTTATGCATAAGTTCCTCCCACTTTGATGGTTGACTTGTTTATAAAACTGAATAATATAACCCCTTTGCTCCATCTCCGTTAGGAGATTTCATTGCTACTACGAGTTATTCCGCCCCTATACATGGCATTGGTACTCCGATTCTCGTGGGGCTTCCACTTGAAATCTCTCCCTTAGCATCCATGTCGTAGGTTCCCACGTTCCACACCCAAGCCTGTATTAAGTTCACGCCGCCTTTATACCGGTCACCGAACGGACAGTAAACAGGTGTCCTCCGAACTTATCCTGAGTTAACGACTCCCCCTCAGTTTTGATGACATTTATACGCTTTCGATACTTCATCAGCGGTTCAATGGTTTTCGTCTCCTTAATACCTACCTGACGAAGTCTTGCTCCGCCTTTTCCTTAACGCTCAATACCATAGCTTTTGACCACAGCACCTTAAGGTGGTTTGCAATCTCTACCTGTATAG
This sequence comes from Sporosarcina sp. NCCP-2331, assembly GCF_023707945.1. Classification (NCBI taxonomy): domain Bacteria; kingdom Bacillati; phylum Bacillota; class Bacilli; order Caryophanales; family Caryophanaceae; genus Sporosarcina; species Sporosarcina sp. NCCP-2331. The sequence goes on along the minus strand of NZ_BRCD01000015.1, from coordinate 25,235 downwards.
CGATTGCGAGAGGCCTACTCTCATCTTGGGTGCAGCATAGCATTTGGAGATGTGCCTTAGGCACACTTCACTTGCTTTCGTGGCACACAGTCATCGGCATGGCGCACAAACCGGTGACCCCTTCTTTCCATTTCCTTGTCCAACTCGTCCAGGACGATATTGGATAAGAGCGGGCTGAGGGGGCCGCCTTGCGGTGTTCCTTCTTCACTGTCCAACACACGACGCCATGAATCATGACGCCTGACTTCAGGTATCCTCGAATCAGTTTCAGTAGACGCTTATCCTCGATTCGTTTCGCCAGTGTCCCCATGAGACGGTCATGGTTCACCTTATCGAAGAATTTCTCCAAGTCGATATCGACTACCCAGCGGTATCCTTCCGTCAGATAGCCCTTTGCCTCCCGAACCGCGTCATGGGCGCTCCGTCTCGGACGGAAACCATAACTGTGGTCAGAGAATGTCGGGTCATACAGGACGTTCAGGACCTGGGCAATCGCCTGTTGAATGAAGCGGTCCCTCACGGTAGGGATGCCAAGTAGTCGCACACCGCCGTCAGGTTTCGGGATTTCGACCCTGCGGACCGGTTGCGGTTCATAGGTTCCCTCAAGAAGTGACTGCTTCAGTGAGTCCCAGTGTTCCATGATATGTCTTCGTAGGTTTTGTACGGGCATTTCATCCACACCGTGGCTGCCTTTATTTCGTTCCACCCGTTTCAGGGCGGTCAACAGATTCTCCCGTGATAAGATTTGCTCCATCAACATGCGTTACACCTCTTTCCGTGAACAACGTTTCTTATTATGCCAGCCTCTGCTCCACCATCTTGAAGTCCCCTGCGGGATTCACCGCGTCCTCCTTCAAGTATGCCTTTTCGGTTCTCTGTGATCATCGCAGATGACTGAATGCCAAACCGTTGTTCTCTCTCGACTGTTCGGCCCTTCCCATTCGTTCTCGAAATCGAATGGTACTATGGCTTCTGCTGACTTCTGACGGTTCAGCTGTCCATCACTGGACAGGTTACCAAGTGTACTTGGCATATCCGTCAGACCTCCCCAGGTAAGAGCGCAGTCTTTCCCTCCACCTATCTGCTTCATTTACTCGATGCAACCTTTGGCAGAAAGGGCTTTGTTTTGTAATGCAAACTCACCCAATTGCACCTAGCCTTATATGAAGTTCGTGTTCCTCAGACCGGAGGTTTGCCGCCCGCTTCCTTCAGATTCCGCGTTGCCGCGGACACCCTTGCGTTAAGCTAACTGTTACTTCTGCCTTCACAGCTCGGGACTTGCACCCTATAGACTGCGCCCATGCTGGGCGCACATCAAAAAGCTCTGCATAATCCTGCAGAGCTTTTCATATTCTATAGCCGCTCAAGATGGAACAGCCATCAACTCGAGCCCCCTGCTCAAATACTCATCCAGCGGCATCTTCTCGACAATCATTTGCGCTGTCCAACTCAACGACGAATACACTTCGTTATACAAACTTACCGCGTCACGCCCATCTTCAAACGTTTCATCCCTGCCCATTTCCCTTTCTCCTATCTGACTTTCAGAATCATGGAAATCTATAATGGCAGCTGCGGACAGTGTCACAACCCCGAATTCTCCACATGTTCTACATTGAGCAGCTCTTTTCACTTTATTCGAGTATGATACTCGCCCAAAATTAATTGTAGTTTTTAACGAAGAAATCTGGCGAACTCATTTTTGCTTGGCTAGATTTAAATTGAGGAGGCTATTATTCCTACAAATAGTTAAATCCAGCGTGTGGTTATCACTTTCTTGCGTGTATAAAATTCAATGCTGTCTTTCCCGTTTGCATGAAGGTCTCCATAGAAGGAATCCTTCCAACCGGAGAATGGAAAAAAAGCCATCGGTGCAGGGACCCCGATATTTACTCCTAGCATACCTGCGTCTATGCTGTCACGGAACTTGCGAACAGATCCGCCATCCTTAGTAAAAATACAAGCACCATTAGCAAATCTTGATTTATTAGCTACCCATATTGCTTCATCAAGGTCTTTTACCCGAATAATTGATAGTACAGGTGCAAAAATTTCATCCTTCCAAATAGTCATTTCTGTAGTTACTTCATCAAATATCGTCGGCCCGACAAAGTATCCTTCTCCTTGCGTCGTTTGATCATTTCGTCCGTCTCGTACAAGTTCCGCTCCTTCTTCTACTCCCTTGTTAATATACTCAATTGTCCGCTCTTTATGTTGTTCTCGGATGACTGGTCCTAGAAAGACATCATCGTTTATTCCATTACCAATTACAATATCATTTGATTTTGACAATAATAATGCTATAAAGTCATCTGCAACTGATTCTTCTACAGTTACAACAGAAGCTGCCATACATCGCTCACCTGCAGATCCAAATGCTGCGTTTAGAATTTGTGTAGAAGCATTATCCATATTTGCATCATTTAATACAATTGAATGATTCTTTGCTCCTGATAAGGCTTGAACACGCTTTAAGTTATCCGTTCCCCGCTTATATACGTACTCAGCTACCGGTTGCGATCCTACAAATGAAATACCTGCCACTTTTTTATTATCCAACAGCCCATTTACAACATCATGCGCGCCATGAACAATATTCAATACACCTTTTGGCAATCCCGCTTCCTCGAACAATTCTGCCAGCCGTATTGCTGTTAATGGGGTGCGCTCTGATGGTTTTAGAACAACAGTATTGCCTGTCGCAATTGCCATAGGGAACATCCAGCAAGGAACCATCATTGGAAAATTAAACGGAGAAATTGCACCGATTACACCTATTGGATAACGGTATACACCGGACTCAAGATTTGTTGCGATAGAAGGCAAATTATCACCCATTAGCAATGTAGGAGAGCCGGATGCAAACTCAACATTTTCAATCCCGCGTAAAACCTCTCCTTTGGCTTCTACTAAATTCTTACCATTTTCTGTTGTAATAATCTTGGCTAGTTCATCCCAATGTTGCACAAGTAATTGCTGGAACTTAAACAAAATTCGAGCACGTTTGGGAGCATCAATTTCTTTCCATGTTTCAAATGCCTGATTTGCAGCCTCTACAGCAAAATTGACCTCTTCTTTTGTAGAAATAGGAACCTTTGCAATTACTTCCCCTGTTGCTGGATTAATTACTTCTTCCATTTTATTTGTTTCCGATTCCACCCATTCACCATTAATATAATTTTTAAGAACTTTATAACCTTTGATTACATCTGCCATTATTATTCCTCCTATTGTTTGATCACCAATAAATTCTTTGTCTTATTTTACATTTTTATATCCTTCTGTTTCCTTATCTCCTTACCGTAATATTCCATTAACATTTATAAAATTCGGATTTCTCAACTTCTAACTAAATAGTTTAATTTGATATAACTACTCAAAAGCGTTAGAAAATCTCCGGCTCCTTCACTGGTGCTCCAAAATTCGTTTGCAAGAAATCAAAGTCGCATCCTTCATCTGCCTGCTGAATGTGTTTTAAAAACAACCATCCAAAACCACGTTCAAATTTCCTGGTCGGCTGGACCCAATTAGCCCGTCGTTCTTCCATCTCCTCTGTTGAGACATTTACATTTATAGAGCGTTCTGGAATATCAACTGTAATTATATCTCCGGTTTGGATCAACGCTAAGGGTCCACCCACATATGACTCGGGAGCCACATGAAGAATACAGGATCCATAACTTGTGCCGCTCATTCGGGCATCAGAAATTCGGAGCATGTCTCTGACCCCTTGACGAATCATCTTTTTAGGCAGGGGCAACATCCCCCATTCTGGCATTCCAGGACCTCCTTTAGGTCCCGCATTTCGGAGAACTAAAACATCATTTTCCGTTACATCTGCATTTTCATCATCTGTAAATTTTTTCAGTGATGCATAATCATCGAAGACAATTGCTTTTCCTGAATGTCGTAAGAATTTCGGATCACATGCGCTGGCTTTAATTACACAACTATCAGGAGCCAAATTCCCCTGCAAAACCGCTAAAGAACCTTCTCCATAAACCGGGTTTTCAAGGTGGCAGATAACATCGTTATTGTAAACTTCAGACTGGCCTATTGCTTCATCCAAAGTGTTTCCCATAACTGTCTTTTCATTTAGATTTAAAAATGAACGCAGCCTGCTTAACATTCCCAAAATACCGCCTGCGTAATAAAAGTCCTCCATTAAATATTCTTTTCCGCTCGGTCTGATATTGGCAATTACTGGTACTTCCTTACTGATCCGATCAAAATCTTCTATTCCAATATCACAATTCGCCCTTCTGGCTAATGCTATTAAATGTATAATAGAGTTTGTTGAACCGCCCAGAGCCATTGTTGAAACAATACCATTCTCAAAAGATTCCTTGGTTAGTATATCGCTTGGTTTCAGGTCCTCCCACACCATGTCAACAATTCTTTTCCCCGCTTTTGCACACATGCGATTATGATTCGTATCTACCGCCGGAATGGATGATGCGCCCGGAATAGTTAATCCCATCGTATCAACTATGGAAGTCATTGTGCTCGCCGTTCCCATGGTCATACACGTACCAGCGCTGCGTGCGATACCTCCACATACTCCTAGCAACTCACATTCTCCAATATTACCAACGCGATAATCATCCCATGATTTGAAAGCATCGGATCCAGACCCCAGTGTTTGTCCATTAAAGTTTCCATTAATCATCGGACCTGCCGGGATAAAGATTGAAGGAATATCCATACTAATTGCTCCTAGAAGCAAACCTGGCGTTGTTTTATCACAGCCACCCATCAATATTGCTCCATCTATAGGATAAGATCGCAGCAGTTCTTCAACCTCCATGGCGAGCAAATTTCGATAGAGCATTGCAGAAGGTTTGTTAATACTTTCAAATAATGACATACAGGGAATTTCTAAAGGTAGACCGCCTGCTTGAAGAACTCCTCTCTTCACATCTTCCACGCGATCTTTGAAATGGTGATGGCAAGGATTTATTTCCGACCAAGTGTTCAGAATAGCGATGATTGGCCTTCCGTTCCAGTCCTCCGGGTCAAAACCCATTTGCATCATTCGTGAACTATGATTAAAGCTACGGAAATCTCCATTATTTAACCACCTTTTGCTTCGCAAATTATCAAGATTTTTGTGGAATATCATAGATATCTCCATCTCCTTTTTTACTTTATCATTTTTGTTTTTCATTAATTTCTTTATAGTTATCGGCTTCTTTTGATATCAGCTTTTCCGCTTCCTCCGGATTTAAATACTGGGGATCAAGCCCAAACCCCTTAGCCTTCGAAATATATTCTTCATTCTGAGTCGCTGTTTCTACAGCCTGGGTGAATGTTGTAACAATGCTATCAGGTGTGTCTTTTGGGAATGCCAAAAAGAAAAATTTTTCGAAAACTGAATTTACTCCTGATTCAACAAATGTCGGAACGTCAGGAAACTTTTCCATTCTTTCTTTAGAGAGTACACCAATGGCCCGCATATCTCCTGATTCAAGATAATCTTGGACCAGCCCCAATTGCATAGGAACGACATCAAGTTGTCCACCTAGCAATGCTGTATTTCTTTCTGCAAAGTCGCCGGTGTCTACCAAGTTGAATTCCGCTCCGGCCTTATCCATTACGTCAAGCATTTGGAAATGCGTAAATGCACCTACAGAAGTACCCATATTGAGTTTATTCGGATTCGCTTTTGCTGCCTGTAGCAGATCTTCCATCGTCTCATAAGGAGCGTCCCCCCTTACCACGACACCATTTCCTTTGTCGATAGCACTAATCCCAGCAATTTTAAGATCCTCGTAGGTGTTCTCTGTAAGCCCAAGTATTTGATTTATTAAAATATTGTTGTGAAAGAATAATACTCGATTACCATCAGGTTTGGATTTAACAAGTTCATCAACCCCGACGCTGCCACTGGCTCCATTGACATTCTGCACAATTACAGAAACCCCAAGGTTCTCCTCTAAATACCTAGCTAGCAAACGGGCATTTCGGTCTGTGTCCCCTCCTGCTGATGCAGGGACAATCATTTCGATCGTGCCATTGGGATATCCTTTTCCTTCATCTTTAGAGGAAGCCTCGGATACTTCCAGGCCGTCCGCTGAACAGGCACCAAGAACCAGTAACGATATACTAGCGACAAAAATAATTAAATTTCTTTTTATTGTTTTATGAAGCATTAATGACATCTCCTTTGACATTCTGTTTTTTTTGTTTTTTATTCTTCAATATATTAAAAAGAATAGATACAATTACTAAGATCCAAATTACCAAGGGGATTGGACTCGTAATAAAAGGCATAAAATCACCCTGTGTTGCCATAAGCCCCCTCCTTAAATTAATTTCTGCTATTGGCCCAAGGATAAACCCTAGCAAAATGGGGGTAATCGGGAATTTCAATTTGATCAGGACATAGCCCATTAGGCCAAAAAACAATAATACCCACATATCGAAAACTCTGTTGTTTTCGGTAAATGCTCCTACTCCGCACAGAACAATAATTATTGGGAGTAAAATATGACGAGGAACGCTGAGTATTTTAATAAAGAACTTCATCCCAAATAACATAAAAATTACCATAGCTATATTTGCAATAATTAATGCAGCAAAAATACCATAAACCACATCGGTATTTTGTGTAAAAAAGAGTGGTCCAGGTTGAATACCGTGAATTATTAAGCCTCCTAAGAGCATGGCTGTCACTGTATCTCCTGGTATACCAAGTGCCATGAGGGGAACAAGAGCCCCGCCGATTGCCGCATTATTTGCACTCTCAGATGCTATGAGCCCTTCTGGATTTCCTTTACCGTATGTTTCAGGATCTTTCGATTGATTTTTTGCTGTTGCATAAGCCACGATATTTGCTGTTCCCCCGCCTATTCCAGGTAGGATACCAATTGCTGTTCCAATAATGCTTGATCGAAACCAATTTTTAAAACTCTTTGGAAATTGCTTTAAGAAATATCCGACCTTTTCAACCTTTTCGACTGAAATACCTTTAGAAAGAGGATTAATTTTCTTCTCGGCTGTTTGGAGTATCTCACTTATGGCAAACAACCCAATTAAAGCTGGCAGCAAATTAAACCCTGCATTTAACTGACTCAATCCGAATGTAAACCTGGGATAAGCATCAATTGGTGCGGCACCAACCATTGCCAATGCAATACCGAGCAATGCACCTAGCATTCCTTTTGAGAGGGAGCCTTCAGACAAACTGGCTATCAGTGTAAGTGCAAATATGGTGATCGCAAAATATTCCATAGGACCGAATTTCAGCGCGACCTTAGCAAGTGGTGGTGCGATCAGAATTAATACAATAATGCTGAACAAACCACCTAGAAACGAATAGACAACACCATACCCTAGTGCCTTGCCCGCCTGCCCATTCTGTGCCATAGGATAGCCATCAAAGGTAGTAGCGATTGAGGAGGGTGTCCCCGGTATTTTCAACAAAATCGCAGGTATTAGTCCTCCGGATACGCCGCCTATATAAAGCCCCATTAGGAGTGCCATACCTGCCTGTGGCTCCATAGTAAAGGTAATCGGTAGACAAATTGCTACTGCCATAGTTGCGGTTAAACCTGGAATAGAACCAAAGACTAACCCCATTGCTACTCCTACCAAAATCAAAACCATATGAAAAGGCGTCAGCATTGCTGTAATTCCATTTATCAGATCTATGCCCATGTACTGCTCAACCTCCTTTCTTATAGAAAAACACCTGTCGGAAGTCGGACTTCAAAGCCCAATCTAAAAATAAAGTAGACTGTGACGGCAACTATTAAAGACAAACCAACAAACAACGGTCTATTCCAATATTTTTTATCACCTAACAAACAGAACTGAATGTACAAATAAAAGATGGTACTTATTAAAAATCCAACTATTGGTATTACGAAAATATAACTAACTATCAAGAGTATTGTAAGTGATGCACTTCTGTATCTACTCCAGTTCTCTTTAACAAAAACTTTGTTATTACTATCATTTTTACTCTTTCTAAGAATGTAGCGAATTCTTAGTTCTTTAATGAGTAAAAAAAGACTAAATGCAAACATCCCTATGGCTACGAGTTTCGGAGCAAATGCCGGTCCAACTCCCATGTTGGTCATACTTTTAATATTTAAGGAAGCAACATACATGATTATAGAAAGAAGTAGAAACGTTACAGCTGACAATAACTCACGGGTTCTGATATCCATCCTGATTCACCTCTCATTATCGAAAGCGCTTAATTGTATTTTTAAATTTCCGCATGTTTATATGGATAATCTTTTTCATTTAAGACCCATCCTTCCTGTTCCGCAAAATCAGCTCTGGGCGGACAAAAAATATCTAATATTTCATTCGTCTCATCACCTACGGCCTCGCTTGTATGGATAACTCCCGGTGGTATAAGGGTTACAGTTGGACTGGAGCATAAATCATGCTGATCCGTTCTCCATTTTAGCCGATCAATCCCCCACGGCCATCGAAAATGATGGACAAAGATCCCTTTCATCAAAAAACTTGTCTGTTCGAAATCTTCATGTAAATGTGGGGATAAGGTTTTTGGATCCCGAGGTCCTTGCCAAGGATGCAAAAAACTTAGCATAAAAGTAGAACATGTAAATATCCTTCCAAATCTGCCCTCCTCTGGCGGCACATCAATATTGTAGACCCTGATTTTAGATCCGTATGGAGACTCAGGTCTTGGTATAAAACTAGGTAATGCCTGATTTCTCTCCGCATAAACATCTTTATTTATTGGATAATCAGCAAGGTCCTCATTCAGCGATGTATACAATAACAGTATTTTTCCTCCTTTTGATATTTCAATTTTGCTTTCCCCAGATGGAATAATAGCAATATGGTATCCCCCAACTACCTTCTTTTGATCCTGCCCAGTCACAATTACTTCGGTGTCTGAATCAAATAAAATGAGAATATATTCATCTTGTTGTTCTGCCCGGTAAAGCACTTCTCCATTCTTGGCGTCCACGAAATTCATAAAGTAATTTGCTCCGCGTGACCACCATGATTTGCTTCCCTTAGGCAGAAAATCAGACTGCTCATCATCAAAATAAATATTTTGCACGGGGTCTAAAAATTTTACTTTCGTACCTTTCACTCCTAGTTTAGAACGCGGGTCAGAGTAATCAAACATTTTATAACCTCCTTGACTCGATTAATCAGACTGTGAGCGTGTCATTTTCTGATTTTCTTTCACAAACTTATACATTGCCGCCATATCTAACTGTCCAAATTTTTCATCATTAGCAGCTTCACTAATTATTCGGGTTGCTACTTCTCCTAATGGTAATTGGAGATTAGTAGACTGATTCATTTCTCCTGCCAACTTTAGATCTTTCATTAAAAGTTTTAGTGCAAAGCCAGCCTGGAATTGTTGCTCCGATATAAACTGAGTATAATGACGATCAAAAATGCGGCTTTGTGCGAAACTAGTACTAAAGATTTCATACATAAGATCAGTATTAATCCCGTTTTGTTCTCCCATAACTAATGCTTCGGCCACTGCTTGTGTATGAATACCTACCATATACTGATTAATCAGCTTAATTGTTGAACCGCTACCAATATCACCAGTATGAAAAATATTATTACCCATTACCTCAAGTATAGGTAGGACCTGGTTATAAACCTTTATATCTCCACCAACCATAATACTTAATGTTCCTAATTCCGCTCCAGTTGTTCCCCCACTAATCGGCGCATCCAGATAGTTAATCCCTTTCTCTTTTGCTTTTTTGTATATCTTTTTATTTAAATCGGGAGGAATTGTACTGAAGTCCAAAATGATTAAATCGTTTCGTCCACTTGAGATAATCCCCTCTTCCCTCAGGAAGACATTCTCAACGTCAACAGGCATCGGAAGGCATGTCATTAAAACGTCGACTGACTGTGCCAACTCAGCAATCTCTTTCCCAATTTCACCTCCCATCTTTTCAAAAACTTTCTCCTTTGCTTTAGAACGATTTAAACCGTAAACTTCATAACCAGCTCTCACTAAGTTAGTAGCCATGGGGAATCCCATGTTTCCCAATCCTATAAATCCTAATTTCATCTTTATTTTCTCCCTTCTTTTAAACTTTAGAAGCAGATGTTTTCCAAGGATCGCCACTGCTAGAAGTAATGTAGACTTTCTTTTCACTAGCATCTGTATTTGAAGAATGACTTACTCTAACTAAAACATCGTCTCTTTCCAGCACTGTTGGTCGCAATTCAATTCCCAAACCAGGCTTATCAGATGGTTTTAAATAACCATCAATCACCTTGGGGATACCACTTGCAATATCATTAAAGTGAGTATCTATAAAAGACCTTACGGTTTCCATCATCCACAAATTAGGGATGTTATAACAAAGATGTGCAGTAGCTGCGTGTAGAACCGGCCCCCCACAGTTATGCGGAGCAAACGGTAACTGATATATTTCCGCCTGATTTGCAATTTTTTTGACCTCTGAAATCCCCCCACTCCAAGCAATGTCAGCAATAATAATATCGGCTGCCTGTTCCTCCATTAGTTGGGAGTATTCGAAACGTGTGAATAGTCTTTCACTAGCCGCTACGGGAATACTGGTTTCGTTCTTTAACTCTTTTAAATTTTGTATCCTGTCCGGGCGAATTAAGTCTTCACTCCACAATAAATCATACTCTTCAAGTGAACGTAAAACTCGCTTTGCACTGGGTAGATTCCAACGTCCATGTCCTTCTAAAGCAATTTCCATTTCACTACCTAAAGATTTTCTGATTCGCTGGATTGGCTCTATTCCTTTACGTAATAAATCCGGGGAAATATATTGGCCACCATGTTCCCTACTCAGTTCATCGAATGGCCAGATTTTCATTACAGTAATTCCCTGACTCAGCAATTCTTCAGCCAACTTCTCAGGTTCGGTTAAGAAGCGATCCCGATCATTGTTTGACATATACCCTACGCAAGTATTATAGACTTTAATTTTTTCTCGGCTAGCCCCTCCAAGAAGGCGATATACAGGCAACCCAGCAACTTTTCCCAAGATGTCCCAGAGAGCAATATCAATACCGCTTAAAGCCCGCATCTCTGTACCAGCGTATCCATGATGATTGAAAGCAAGATAAAAATCGTTCCAGATCTTTTCTATTTCAAGCGGGTTTTGTCCTAGTAATAACTCCGCACAAACGTCATGAATCATGGATTCAACCGGTCCAATCTTCGGATTAGTTTCCCCAAGTCCCACAATCCCCTCGTCTGTGTAGATACGAATCCATAGGTTACGAGGATGTTCTTTGAGTTTAATAGTTTCGACTTTCGTAATTATCATTCAACTCATCTCCCATTTTATAATAGCGAGAAGTTTTTCTGCATTTCACCTATAGCTTTTCTTTTACATCAGCGGAGAGGTCATTAAAAGCTGTAGAAATCAAAGCTGTCGCTAATACACCAACATATACTGCCCCCCTATCAAAGGAGTCTATTGTTGCTTCTTTATTCACAGCAAGAGTTCCAATTGGGATATTTAACTGTTTACCTTTTCTAAATAATTCATCCAAAACACTTCTTACTTCGGGATGCGATGCGCCTTCAGTTGGATATCCCATACTGACCGACAAATCAGTGGGGCCTAAAAATGCGAGATCAATTCCATCGACACTCATAATCTCTTCAAACCGTTCTGCCGCTTCAAGAGTTTCTATATGAACTACAATCAATATTTCTGCATCAGATTCCCTAAGATATGTTTCACCTGAACGCTTACCGAATTTTGCTGCTCTTGTTGAAAACGCTGCACCACGTTTTCCATACGGTGGAAATTTTGCTTTTTGGACAATCATTTCCGCGTCTTCTCTTGAATTCACCATTGGAACATGTATTCCCTTTGCTCCTTTGTCCAAAGCCTTTTGAATACTTGACTCATCATAAGACACACGAACAATTGGCACTATTCCAACATTTTCAGCAGTACGAATCATGTTTTCCAATTCGGAATGATCAAATGTTCCATGCTCATCATCAATTACAATAAATTCATATCCCGCCAAGCCCATCATTTCAACAATTGCTGTTGAATAAATCCCTAAAAAAGCACCCATTGACCTTTCCCCATTCAGAATCTTTTGTTTCACATGATTATTCATACATTTCCTCCAAGTTATTATTAGATTTAGTTATTTCCTTTAAAATCGACATATTCCATTCATGAACTTCATAATCACTTGCGTGGTTGTAAACAAGTGGATCCTGCATAACAAATAAACTTACTTGATCAAGCGACTCAGCTTCATAAATAATCAAATCGCCTTTTTCATCGCTAAAACTTCCAGCTACATAAATATTCTTGTTTTCCTGCATCTTATCAATGTGAAAATTATGACACTCTAAAAACTTATTTCTTTTCTCTTTGTTGATTGTTGTTAAAATAACAGAGTAATATGGAATCTTTCTCACCTCCTTGCTTTCACTCTTATTACTTGCAATTAACATGCCAAGTCCGCAGTTTAAAAATATAAACGTTATAATTATTCAAAATAGTCAATAATATCGCTATATTGATAGGTGAAAATTTAATAAAAAAATAGATTATTACTTTTTATATATTAAAATAAATTGAACCCATGAAACAAATCGTTTCATGGGTTCAAAATTTTGATTTATTCGCTTCATTTTGTTTCATTTTGTTTCAATGCCCAGTTGTTTCATCTTTCTCCATAACGTTGATCGACTTATTCCTAACCACTCAGCTGCTTTACCTCTATGGAAGTGCACTCGCTTTAACGTGATAAGAATTTCTTCCCGTTCCGACATTACCTCGCTTGGCAATTGTTCTTCTGTTTCTATCATTTTATTTTCATCAAATACTTCTTCTATTCCCAACCAATTATCTACATCACCTACATCAATCAAATTATTATTTCGCATAATCATTAAACGTTCACAAAAGTTCTTAAGCTGACGTATATTTCCCTGCCATCGATATTTAACAAGACGCTGCATGGCAGCATTCTTAATTTCTACTTGTTCATCAAGATTTGATAACTCAAGGACAAATGATTTAACAAGCAGAGGTATATCCTCCACTCTTTCTCTTAATGGCGGTAATGAAAGACGCAGTACATCAAGTCGGTAATACAAGTCTTCTCTAAATTCTCCTTGTTTAACCATGTCGAAGAGATTTTTGTTTGTTGCGGATATGATTCGAACATTAGTGGGGATTACTTTATCATCTCCAATTCTATTAATTTCCTTTTCCTGTAATACACGAAGCAGCCGACTCTGAAGGCCAGGTGAGATTTCACCAACTTCATCAAGAAATATTGTACCTCCATGGGCCAGTTCAAAAAAACCTTTTTTACCACCTTTCATGGCACCGGTAAACGCACCCTCAGCATACCCAAAAAGTTCACTTTCAAGCAGATTTTCGGGTAATGCAGCACAATTCATGGCAACAAAAGGACCTTTTTTCCGATTGCTGAAGTTATGAATACTTTGAGCAAAGATTTCTTTCCCTGTTCCTGTTTCACCTATTATCAGTACACTTGAATCAGCTTTACTAAAACGTTTTGCCATTTCGATTGTTCTATTCATGATTCTACTTTCATGCAAGATATGAATAAAGGTATGTTTCGCTACATGGCCACGTAAATGCATCTCTTTCCTAACTTTTATTTCAATATCTTGAATGCCACTTACGGCCTGAAAAGCAACCATATTACCAACGCGTTGTCCTTTTAAGAAAAAACCAATCTTTTTCACGGCAAGTTGTATGGATCTATAAGTTATAATAGAACTTTCGTGTGAATCCATTTCACTCAGCAGCATAGCCCGAAGCTTTCCTTGCGGCATGATCTCATACACCGATTTCCCAAGAAAGTCTTGAGAAGTTATTGATAACAATGAATGTGCGATCGAATTAAAAACCAATACTTGATTTTTATTGTTGATGGCAATTACACCTTCATATGCATGATTTAAAATAGTCTTATGAAGTTCTGTTTTCTCTTGTTCCCGCCTGCTGACAAGTGCCAATCTTTTTGCTTCTTTAAGAGAATGATGAAATGTTTCTCTTCCTGTCTTTATTAAAGAAGTATAAAGTCCAATACTATTTGCATATTCACACGTCTTTACACCAGCCAAGATCACTTGGCATCCTTCCTGTTTTGCTAATTCAACTAGTCGTGGTCCCTCGGATATTTTATTCATAATATAAGAATTAATCGGCATACCAACAATATTAGTAAGCTTCTCTACGCCATAAATCATATTATTAGACCCTATTACACCAACCTTTTTTGTACCATATAATTTTTTACAATCATCCAAACTTCGAATTAAATCCAGACCCTGCACTGGTATGTCAACAACAGGTAGCTCTGGATTACTTCTCTTTAATGTCTGGCATGTGATGCCTCTGGCCATAATCACATCTGCAGTAAATTTCTGATTTAAAACTTCGTCTCCATTCCAGACAACTTCTTCCATTTCAAAATTTACCTTTCTTCCATTTATCTCTTCATGTTCTACAAGGTTATGCTCCCTAAATATATTAAACGCATGGTTAATAAAGTTGCGGCTCGGTACTACTAAGGTTATCTTGATATCGACCATTTGAAGATTCCCCCTCTCAAACCTTTCAAAGAATTAATAAAACTTATTTATGTTAATTGTATCATACAACACTAGCATCATATAAATAGATTCGAAATATTCGCTTTACATTTTTCTGTCTTTAAGTATAAAACAAAGACAACTGAATAGAGACGGTGAACATCGATTTTTCGATGCCAAATACGCCGTAAGTTCGGTTATTATTTGTATGCAGTTGTGCGAGAACATTCAAGTAGCGATCAATCATCGCAATGTACACCTCGTTGTGCACACCCTAGTAGCTTTGTGCGTAGAACTTCTTGAAGTTCACGTGTTGTTTCATCCATTTGAAGAATAGTTCAATAGTCCAGCGGGACTTGTACAGTTCTGCGTTTTCTTCCGCAGATCAAAACGATTCGTGACCAGGTTCAGGTAATTGCCCTTGGAATCTAGACCACCCCACTCAGCCAATCTGCTGCTAACGTCTGTGCCTAGAACTTACGCATGAGCTGTGAAAAGAGAGGGATTTGCGTACGATCTTCTTTCACTCGCCGAAAAAACCTGCAGTGAGGGTCTTAGAATACTTCCTAAGACAACTCTGACGCCTTTTTACTGACAGTCGAAATAATGGATTGGTGGAAGACCAATAGAGCCCATTATGTACATACCATCATGGAAACCTTTCTGTCTTCTCAGGAGCGGTTGCAATAGAAATCCAAAAGAATTATCGTTGGTGGTAAAAAAGTAGATACAGAGTTCCCTCTTACATTAAAAAATACAGGGAATTATGTAACTGGAGAATTTTTATCTTCATTGGAAGGTTTTGAGGTTGAATTATCAGAAAACCAGAAAACGATTAATGTCACGATAAATCGTGTCAAAGATATCAATGCGCTCTTGGAAAAAACACTGCAAGCTGACTTGAATAGTTTTTCTGCCGCTTCGACAATCAATCAGACAATAGAGGCTTCCTCTGAAGAAAATTCTATTCATATGTTGATGGAGCTGAAAATGGACGACATGACGAGCTTGCTCATTCAAACCTCTTCACAGCAGGCTGATCCGCCTGCTCAATTGGAATTGATGAAGAAATTCAACGAAGGAGTTCACGTAATTGAATACGATGACAAGTACGTCATGATGTAAACGTTGACGAATGAACAATTCAAAAACATGATGGATGAGATCATGAATCTGCTGCCTGGATTGTTCTCTGAAGATGTACAAGGAATGATTCCTTTCTTAGATAAAGAATCATCAGCTGAAGAAGCGGAAGCGGATGAAGAAGGTACTGAAGCGGACATCGGTGATCTGGAAGAATTGAATTTGAACATCGAAGAGTACTATTCAGTTCAAACGATCGATAAAGAAACACTATTCCTTTTGGATCTTTCAGCTGTTACAAAAAATCTCCATGAGTGTGGATGAAGAGAAGATCTCCATTTTTCAAGAGATGAATGGAAAGTACAGCAACTTCGACCAGATCAAAGAGATCAAAATTCCTGAAGAAGTTATCAAGAATGCGATCTCCACGGAATAATATATGGAATAAATTAGTTTGGACGAAGAGCTGGATATGGAAATCTAATGAAACAGGCTGTCCCATTTGTTTATATATAGAACTTTCCATAGCGAACGGAGAATAAGCCATCCGACAGATTTCCCGATCAAATGACTCATTTCTTCGCTCAGCACATGGCTAGAAAAATAACGACTTAACTACACCCCGACTTGCTACTTGTAACCCAATATTCCAATGTCAATTAAGCCGCCATCAACTCCAGCCCCCTGCTCAAATACTCATCCAGCGGCATCTTCTCAACAATCATCTCCGCTTCCACATCTTGCGCTGTCCAACTCAACGACGAATACACTTCGTTATACAAACTTACCGCGTCACCCCCGTCTTCCAGCGTTTCATCCCTGCCCATATACATCACGGTCTGTACGAACTTCACGTCTTCAAACGATAGCCGCATCAGGTATTCATACATCTTCCTGCTCATTTCCCATTCTTCTATCTGACTTTCAGAATCATAAAAACCCGTAGCTCCGGACAATGTCATAATCCCTTCGCCGACAGTCAATTTACGCCGTTCTTTTGCAAATGTAATCATATCCAATAAGATAACTTTTCTCTCTGCCGACATCATCATTCCCTGCACCACTCTCCTGGCACTATAATATACTTTCATTGCTTCTCCACCTCATAATTCCTCCTGCTGCTGTCCATTCGAATCGAATACGAACTTTGCTTTTCACGGACCACCATCACATTGGTTCTGGCTTCCATCCGGCCTTTCAGCCTGCAGGCGCGAAGATATTTGCTTTCGAATGAGTAGGCGCTGCAGTTTACGGTCATGTCGCTGCCGTCTATAAAAAAGACTTGAATATGCTCTTTGTCGATCGTCTTGAAACGATCGATATCCCCTGCTGAAAACCAAATACATTTCGGATTTGATGATGATTTGCTCGGAAACCAGTACAGACCAAGTTTTTCACTGACAATGACCGGCGGCATGAAGATGTCTTCACCAAAAATCGTCCGCGTTCCATCCACTGCGCCGCGAAGACTTGAGCCATAGCAGCGAATACTGTAATCAACCAAATCTGTCGGACTGATATCGGCATATATGAAATCCCCGTTTTGCAATACCATCGATCCCAGCTTTCCTTCTTCATCATACTGCGGATAAATCATGAACGTCCCCTGTGTAATGACTGCATGTCGTAATCTCTCCATTGCTTTCTCCCCCTTTTTTCTGCTGACACTTTTCCAATCCGGCAAAAAAGGGTATACTAACACTAGGTTGGTATATCCAGCCGGTCTTCCCCGAGTGGTGTCTGCACTGACGCTATACACTCGGGGATTTCTTTTCCCCATTTCTTCCTCACACATCACTCACCTCCTTTACTGCGCAGCCAGTCTACCAGTGCATCATTCGTTTTTTTACTGCTACTCAAATAATAATATCGATCCTTTCCTCTGACAGAACCGTCGAACGTGCGCCAGATCTCCTGATTCCTCGCCCAGTTCACATGCGCAAGCCCCCTCATCCGGCGCTCTACTATCTCCTTTTTCACTTCAAGTTGTTCATACTCCAGCCCTTCATAGGCGTATTGCGCAAGTGCCGAAAGTAAAGGAAAACTGGCAAGCATGGACTTTTCAAAATCCCCAATTGTTTTGGCAGGATACAAACGGAACAACTCATCAAACCACGTGTTGATCAACTCTATATGCTGATCTGACTTCAGGTGATCTTCCGCCGTCATAGCTACTTGTCTGTCTGTCAGCTTGCCGGTAATGAATAATGCTACAATCCGCCTCAGTTGAGACAGCGACAATAAGTGCTTGTTTTTTGGCCGTACAACCGCTGTTTTCTCCATTTCCACTCCCGCTACCTTCAACAATTCATGATTCTCCAGCACCTTGTTCGTCGTCTGACTGACCTCATCCCGTGAATCGAATGAAATCCGCTTCGACAGCGACACTTTCTTGCCCTTCGTATTCAAATCGATGTACAGCTGATCCGCTTCCTTTTGCGACAGCCCTTCAAACACCTGTACTGCTACTTGCACCTGATCGAGCATGTAGAACAGGCCAAATCCTTTTTTCTGCTCCGTCATGTCGTCGCTGCCAGTCATCCTGGTAATTGCCGAACGCAGATGCGTAAGCGCTTTCATCCTCTGTGTCCCGTCGATGATCGTCAGCTTCTTTGGTTTTCCCTCATTTAAACTTCCTTCAGGCAGCATAGCAATGATCGGCGGCATGTAAATCTGCTCTTCCAATATATTATCCAGTATATACCGCCTGATCTGCCGCACCTGTCCATTATTCACTTCTCTCAGCACTAAGCGCCCCTCATCGAGCATCTCCGCTAATTCGTTTGCCGTATAGATGACCATCGACTGTTTTTTCTCAAATACCTGTTCAATGATCATGTACCGTCTTCCCTTCTTCGTGAATGACTTTCAAAAACTTCATCATCGTCCGTTTAACCGCCGTAGTATTCGAATGATTTCTGACCCGTCCTGATTGCTTATCGTACATATGGCTGAACAGCGGATCGTCATGCCGCCAGCTGCAGCGCCTTTTCAGCACCTTCAGCAGCCTGATCGCTTCCTTATGGGAGATGGACCGCTCACGTGTCAGTGTGAACACTGTGTAGGCCAATGCCATCTGCACACCTGTTGCCCCGCTCGCATAGCGCTTCCGATCCGCCATATTTTTCGGAAAGACTGACGGCCAGGAAGCAAAGAAAGCTTCCGCAATGGCAGGCACATCTTTCTGCTTACAATTTCGGTAGTAAGGATCTCCCGTCTTCACTGTCAGCACACCTTCGAATAAGGCAATCAAACATTTTCGCATCGTAATCAATGAAGTAATCGTCGTACTTTTTTCCGTCACACGCGATGTCAGAAATTCAATGTCCAGCTGCTCTTTCAGACGGTCTGCCACATTGCGTGTCAATTCGGCATACTGATCGCGCTGGTCATATCGCAGCTGCAAGCCGGCATGCGCCTCCCGCCGTTCCGTATTGCAATCCGTAAACAGCTGCCGCTCCTCCTGCTGAGTCAAATCCAAGTAAATTTGCATCGAAACAGGATAGGCATTCAGCTGCTGAATCTGCCGCTGCGCTTCTTGCACCTCCTCCATATTACCTAATTCTTCCGCCGCTTCTTTCTTCGCTTTTAATGTACTGAGCGCAGAGGATAGTGCCGATGATCTATGCTGGCCGTCCAATACATATATTCTCGCCCCCGGTTTCAGCACAAATCCTGCCTCTGTTTCATTTATGTTTTGCCTGCTCGAATAAATAAATGGTGAGAAATAAAAGGGTTCCCCGCGCTCCAAGCTCACTAAAATGAAATCCCGGATTTCCCTGCGCTTTCGCGGATCAAGCTGACGCTGTACTTCATTGTCCACCTCAAATATGGCCTCCAGCATAGAGAATCGTACCTGAGTACATAGAACCTCCTTGCCGAACTGTTTATAGCCTGTCCCACCCATCGTAGTGGTCATTATATTACCCGACATGAACATTCCCTCCCCCTGCCATTTGAATCAGTATATAACAAGAAAATTTACAAGTCCATCCTTATTTTGATTATTGCGACTTAACTGACAACATTTTTTTTTTGAGAATGCTTTTTAGCCCGCTCTTTACAATTGTAAGAACTTATGGTAAAGAACATGAAAAAGTTCTCCAGCCGTACAGGTCAGAGAACTTCCATGAGCAATATAGGAGAAATCTTAGATAAAGTTGCTCATCAATGAGACTGCCAATCATTCAGCAATGTAAAACTGGTTACCAAGTTCATATGCCACAATCCAAAACTAGTTTCTAAGCCAGGAAAATCAGCGATGCACATCAGTTTGGACAAATATATGATGGTGCAGGGAACGGCACCTCAGCCAAATCGGGTTTACATACACGAGTTCCTAGAATATACTAGTCCTGACTCTTCCTGAGTTGGAAATTTTATAGCACTGCTAAATTAAATAAGAGGTGTTTTTATTATGAGAAAATCCGCAAGTCTAGTATTACTGTCTATTTTCGTCGTAAGTATATTATCCGCATGCGGCAGTTCAACTGACAGACAGCTGGAGGGTGCATGGAAAATCGTCGATGATCAGGAAGACAGCCGTTTTCTTGAATTCAGCGGAGACCGAATGGTTGTCAGAAATGATTTCGACAGTCAGCCTGAGACAGTTGACTACCGGCTGACCGATTTAAAGAAAGGAAAGTTCATTATCGACATCGCAGAACCTGGGACGCAAACGTTTCAATTCTTTCTGGAAGGCAAGTTTGAGAAAAAAGATAAAGTCAAAGTGACGAATGTGATGGATTCAAATGAACCAAATCCAAATATTCAGCTGGTTAAAGTAAAGAATTTGGAGAAAGAAATGGAGAATGCCAGAAAAGAACAGGAAAAAGCAGCAGTAATAGCAGAGAAGAAGGAAAAGGAACGTAAGAGGAAAGAGAAAGAAGAGACCGAGAAGGCGATGAAGGAAAAAGCACAGGAAGCAACAGTAACAGAACAAAAGAAAAAAGAAACTTCTGCTGGCACCGAAGAAGACAAACAACCTGTCAAAGAAACAGCGAATAACGCATCCCCGCAGAAAAAGAACCACAGTAATCTGAAATCACGCTATCTTCATAAATCCGATCAATTAGAACAAACGATTATGAATGAGGCAAGAGCAGCTGATCCAAATGCACAAGATCTATGGGATGGATTCTTCGGACAGTATTATAACCAGTGGGACAACTTATTAAATGAGATTTGGGGCGTATTGAAACAATCCATGTCTGCCAACGATTTCAATAACTTGAAAAACGAACAGCGAGAGTGGATCAAACAAAAAGAACGGAAATTCGCTGAGCTTCCGGATGAAACTGCATCAAGCCGAGCATCTGGAATGGATTATCTTGCATTTGAGACACAGAGGAGAGTTCATTATTTAATCGAACATTATATGGATTGATAAAAATAGGGACAGCAAAAAAGGATTTGGTCTTCAGTAAACAGAATAATATTTGCATGGCAAGTAAATTTTTCTGAAATGAAATGAACATAAAACGGAGTGATTTGTATGCAATGTACTATTTGCGGCATAGGTTCAGTGCACGTACAGTACGACAGACAGCCGCTTTGCAAGGATTGCTATAATGCAATAATGTCGGAGAAACTCGGGGTGGACCTCCCCGAACTGCCCGAAACATTTTCAGCTGCTGACGCAAATGGTATTCAGCGTATTTTCGAAGTAGAACGTCTGATTATGGGAACAGCCATTTTGCTGACAGCCCGCGAACGATGGGACCACGGCTACGAATTTGCAGTAGATGGAGAGTTAGACGCCGATCAGCATACACTGTTCGATCAGCTGCAAGAAAAGACCAAACGAGGTATGTCAAAAACATACCTCGAAACAGGAAAATATTCAAACGGCCAGACGTACACTGCAGTCAAAGAGCATCACTTGATCGGCGTGCTTTCCTATGATGAAACCGACAGCGAGACACCGCTCGTCATCATAGATGGCAAACCTT
The DNA here is from genome assembly GCF_023707945.1 of Sporosarcina sp. NCCP-2331. NCBI lineage: Bacteria > Bacillati > Bacillota > Bacilli > Caryophanales > Caryophanaceae > Sporosarcina > Sporosarcina sp. NCCP-2331. Next base: position 3,644 of record NZ_BRCD01000015.1, on the reverse strand, counting down.
ATAACTGGGAAGAAGTCGGCCGTCTCCTGCAGGCATTTGAAGGATTTCAGGTGAAGATTGAAATGAAGGAATTGGCGGAGGAGTATGAAGAATGAGATGGTAAGTATAATTCTAGTGACGCCCGACTAAATGTGGATTTGAACTGCTTAGGATATGCCAGACTCTATATCGATACGAAGAAAAAAGCTTTCTGGACAATCAGAAAGTTCTTTTCTTCGTTTATACTAATATGAATTGTGTTTGTACCTGGTACCTTTTTTTTGGTACCTTTTTTTGTTTTGATTAGATAACTGCTAATAATTCTTCTACTTGTTCTTCCTGATCTAAAGGTACTGCGCATTTAAATTCAACTTGAACCCACCAATGCGGATGAGATTTTTCATTCACATTGGCAACTTGAATAATAGGGGTCAAACCATTTTCGATTAATGAAAAAACAGCATTACTATAAAAGGATGGAACATACCCAAGATGCTTACCGCCCTTTGTATAAATAGCTACTGCATAAGAATCATGTTCATTTCCTGGTTCTTGTACTAAATTTAGTACACTATGTTCCTGAATCCATGAGGACCACTCGTTAGGTAAGTTTCGATGACGCATGCCATGTATAAAGAAACTTGAATCCAACATGTTATTTTCCCCTAGTCTTAATGGCTGTTCAAATGAATACGTATCACTTGCTAATCGACCACGAGTTATCCGAAGAATATCCATTTTGCTCGCATTCTTATTCAAACCTAAGTCAGCCAAAATCTCAGTGAAATCTTTTCGATCGATAGATGGAATACGCCGGTCGAATGCTGGAAATAATTTTTTTGAACGATACAATTTAGTTGTGTCAGGAAATGCTGGGTGAATCATGTAGCCTTTCTTTAACGCATCTCCCAATTGTTTCTTATGATCTTCGGAGGTATAGGTAAACTCATACAAACCGTTGTAATAAGAAAGCGTGCCTATATGATAATAAGAACGACTTTGTTCATCTTGCCAAACGACAAGCAAGGTTTCAACGTTATTCATGATTATCCGCCTCCTTTAATCCATTCAAATATTTTCTGTCGTCTATACGGTATAATAAGCTCTAACCAATCTTTTTGTGCTTCACTTAATAAATTTAGTGTTTGAATAAATTCCTGGTACTGAACTAAATCAAAACCATCCAATTTCCTGATACTATTTTTTAATTCATTCGGAAAATGAACTTGAATATATTCCAATAAATCCTTTGCTTTCACATGCTTTCTCTCAAACATTCCAGCCTTTACTCTTGCGTTTCTTACGTATCTATCCACTTTCACACGATTTGAAACCATTTCATGTAATTGATGGTCTTCTAATCTAAATCCTAAAGATGCGCCGTTATCGTAGATTGGTGAAAATCTGTAACCTGTATCAAAATAGAGTATTTGCCAATTAAAAGGGTGTCTGTCTTGATTACCGATCAAGATATCAAAGATGAGCATATCAATATACGTGTCTTTAATCTTACTCCAATAATTAAACTGTGTGAGCATATGAAAACCTTCAGCAATAAGATCTTTGTTTTTAGAATTAGATGCCTGTAATTCATCATACCCATCTGCTAGACTGTCTAAAAGAACGCCGCCTTCTTCATGCATTTTCGCGCCATATTCATCTACAAAATTGCGAAGTAAACAGCCTCTTTCGTCGCCTCTCGTCACAATCTCCACTTCCATCATTTCCAAGCCGAGTATTGAACCAATTTTCGCTGCAATAAGTTCAGTGATGTCTTCCCAGGAAACACCCAATTCAAATTTTCTAGGATATTTAATAATATATTTTAATCCTGTAGGTGATTTTAGTTCTTCTTTCTCTAACGTACTTTTACCACCATACCCAATATGTTCCCAATCACTGATATCCTTTAGCATGGCTACCGTTCCTTTATTGTATACTTGCTTAAATGTTACCATACATCATGTAATTAAAATACTGATTTCTCTTATGTTGTGAGATATGGAACTGAATTGTGCGTGTACCTGGTACCTGTTGTTCATTTAGAAGGTTTTTAATATACATTCTCTTTCTTTGAAACTATTCCCATATCAATCCGTACACATTAGTATACCCGCACACAATGCAGGTATGGTTTTCCAAATTTGAAGGGGGTTTTAGTTTTGAAGAAGTTGGGTTCTTGGGTAGTCGCGTTTGTGTTGGCACTTGCCTTTGCTGTTCCTGCGGGCAGTGTACAGGCAGCTAATGCGGACACGGCGAAATTAGTAGTGGACGGGGTGGAAGTTGCAGGGTACGAGCAGCCATTTTTTTCGAAAGGTGAAGTTCTCATTCCAGTAGAAAATGTTTTCAATGAATCTGGTTTCAAAGTGACAAAGAATAAAGGAGCGGTGTCGGTTACAAACTCTTATTTAACCGTTCACTTTAATGCGCCTGCTAAAAGAATCATTGTGGATGGCAAAAAAGCCGATACAGAATTTCCTCTTACATTGAAGAATGCAGGGAATTATGTAACTGGAGAATTTTTATCTTCATTGGAAGGGTTCGAGGTTGAGGTATCAGAAGATCAGAGAACGGTGAATGTCACAACGAATCGTGTTCAAGACGTCGATGCTTTCCTGGAGAAAACACTTCAAGCCGACTTGAATAGTTTCTCTGCAGCTATGACAATCGATCAGACAATGGAAGCTTCATCTGAAGAAGATCCAATTCATATGCAGATGGATCTGAAGATGGATGCCATTCAAAATCCGCTGGCTATGTATATGGAAACGACGATGAAAATGAATATGATGGGCGAGTCGCTGGATCAAATGCAAAAAGCGTATGTCACGGAAGACGGTATGTATCAATACGACAGCTCGATTGAAAAGTGGATCAAGATGGACGATGAGATGACAAATTTGATCGTTCAGTCTTCTGCACAGCAGGCAGACCCGCATGCTCAATTGGAATTGATGAAGAAGTTCAGCGAAGGTGTTCACGTGTTTGAATATGATGACCAGTACGTCATGGTTCAAACGCTGACGAATGAACAATTCAAGGAGATGCTGGATGACATCATGGATTTACTGCCTGGATTGATTCCCGAAGAAGTTCAGGGAATGATGCCTTCTCAAGAAAGATCTGAGGAAGATAGTGAAGATGGAAATGAAGAAGGTACAGTAGACGAAGAAGGAACTGAGCCGAGCTTAGATGATATTTTTGCCGAGATGAACTTGAATATCGAAGAGTACTATTCAGTTCAGACGATTGACAAGGAAACACTGTTCCCTCTTGATCTGTCAGCTGTTACGAAAATGTCCCTGAGTGTGGAAGATGAGAAGATTTCCATTTCCCAAAAGATTAATGGAACGTTCAGCAACTTCAACCAAATTAAAGAAATCACGATTCCTGAGGAAGTCATTAAGAATGCGATTTCTATGGAAGAGTATTTGAAGGAATTGGGTATTGAAGAAGAGTTGGAAGTAGAAATTTAATACAGCAGATTGTCCCGGAACGTCAGTAATGATGTACCGGGACATTTTTTGTTCGCTCAAAAAAAGAAGCTCGCCATATCCCTTTTGCAGGTAGTTGAAGTGGTTACCTACATTTAATATCTATCTTCAGGCCATCAGCTCCTTCTTCTGCATGCATGTTGCATCGACTGGATGTTAGCGCATCTTTCT
>NZ_BRCD01000014.1:0-92172 GCF_023707945.1 Sporosarcina sp. NCCP-2331 | reverse complement strand
CGTTTTTAATCTGGTGCTACGGCAAGCTTGTGGAAAAACAGCTGCAGCAGGAGATTGTGGAAGAGCTCCGGAACAGTTATCGAGGAAAACCTGCTTTTGTGGATGAATTGGGGAAGGTTTAGATGTGAAAACACTGCTTCAAAACGCCCTGTATCGTTTTTGAAGCGGTGTCTTATTATTGAGTACGCGTCCTGCATCCCAACCATGAATTTTGACCACGGTTGATTTTCATGCGTGATTAAAGCTGCCGGTTCCCCACACAAATAAAGATTATGAAAAAAATAAATCTTCACGCCTAAATGAATCTCTAAAAGATCCTAACCTAACTAGTCCTACTTCCTCTTCACAGTACATATATTTGATGAACTGAAAGAAAAGAGGAGAGCGACTTGGAAAAAAGGACAGACCATGTTGATTTGATTTTGACAACAGCAGGATTGGGTTTGGTAAGCCTGCTGTGGTTGGTTGCGGATAAACTATTGGAGCCTATTAAAGGCAAAGATATCTGCGGGCTTGAGGAAGACATGTTTCGAGGCTTACTTCAATTGGAAAATGTAGAACATCTCTACAATCCATTTATTCATTTATTTATCCCACTGGTGCTTGTCATCCTTTCATTTGTACTCTCGGTTATCGTATGTATTTCTTTGTGCAAATCCATGCGAACCTATGACGATTCTTTATTGGCTATAGTTCTTAAAAGTCTATTCATTGTAATATTCTTGTTCCTGATAGTCGTGACCGGTCGTGTGGCGTGGATTTTGATGGGCCTGTGAAAAGTCGTGCAAAACAATTCAGACACGATTTGGAATTGTATACAATGTTGAGCTGTTATAAGCGACAAACTTAATCAACAGCAAAATGGCTGCCTTTCAACTAAGAGGGCAGCTAAATCACGTATGCTCCTTCTATCTCATTCCTCAATCAGTAACTTTCAGCCGCTTTGCGTAAAAAACTAAATTCTTCCCATGAATGAATCTCATAAGTTGGTTGAACCGCCGTGTTGTTCACACGGCCGTCCGGGTTAAACCAGCAAGTATCAATGCCGGCATTAATGCCTCCCTGTATGTCCGATGTCAGCGAATCGCCGATCATCAGTACGCGGGAAGGGTCCGTGATGCCGAGTTTTTTAAATGTATAGTCGAAGATTTCAGGCTGCGGTTTCTTGAAGCCTGTTTCTTCGGAGCAGATGATGGCCTCGAATGTATTATGCAGCGGGGAGCCGGCGATGCGGGCGAGCTGGGCGAGTGTGAAGCCGTTCGTTAAAATGGCCAACCGGGAATCTGCCAACCCTGCAAGCATTTCCGGTACGCCTTCGATGACATGTGATTCGCGTCCCAAGTTTTCAATATATAGATCTCCGAAATGCTGTGCGTCCATTGTTAGATCATGCTGCTCGAATAACCGCCGGAAACGTTCCACTTTCAACTCCTCAAGCGTTATGCGTCCTTGTTCAAGATCATCCCAAATGACCGAGCTGATGGCATGGTAGCTGGCGCGGTACTTTGCCAGGCCGTCCGGCAAACCGAAAGAGGTAAATGTATTGCCGAGCGCATGCTTCTCCGTCTCACCAAAATCAAACAGCGTATCGTCCAAATCAAATAAAAATAACTCATATGACATAAAGAAAGACTCCTTTTTTCTGCAATTATTACTAGTATACCACGGAAGAGGAACGGTTCCTAAATCAAATACTGCGACTTTATGACCTCCCAGTTCTTTTAATGATTTGACAGAATTGCATTTCATATTACCCATGTCTTTAGAAATTATAAATTATACCGATATAGGAATATGAAATGAAGTTTAAGGGGGCGCATCATGCAGTCAATTGAGGAGTTAGTATTAAAAGATACTTTGAAAAAGAACAAGGTAATGGCGATTACGATGGGCATCACGCTGTTCGTTGCGGTTATGCAGGCTATTGCTTTTAATGACACAGGAACTGTTATTTTATACAGTCTTGATTTTTTAGGCGTGGTCGGATTTTATTTTCTATTTTCCAAGTTATTCAATAAGCCGGAATGGTATGCTTACACGGCTATTTTCAATGTGTTTACGTTTGCTTTAATTGGAACTATTTTATTCGACGGTGGCATGAAAGCGGTCATCATCAGTATTTTTCTTGCCATCTTCTCGGCAGTCCAGTTGAAGCTGCAGCCTTTTCTTTTCGGTTATGTATACGGCTTGATCCTGCTGATCGTCAACCGGATGACGAGCGCTGACCAAATGGTCGGGGAACTGTTCAGCTATGCCTTTTTACTGTACTTGTTGCTTGGGTTCATGTTCATTGCTATTATGCGGCTGACGACCGGGCAATTCAGACAGGTTGCGGCTTTTACGCAGGAGTTTGCGGAAGATGCAAAACGGCAGGAAAACGAAAAAGCGGCTTTGGAAAAGAATTCATTGGAAATTATCGAAAATATTTCAGGAATGAATGTGCGCATTCAGCAAAATATGACGTCACAGGACAATATGGTATCCGTTGTGGAGGAAATGGCGGAGGGCAGTCAGTCGCAGGCTGGTCAGATTTCAACCATTGCGCAAAATACGGTGTCCATGAAAGATGGCATGACTTCTTTATTCAATTTAGCAAATGAATTGAAAAGGGAATCAGGCGAAGCGAACGGAGTGGCAGTGGAAGGCAAAGAGCAAATCGATGTCCTGTCAGCTGATATGTTGATGCTGAAGGAGAATATCGCCCAGCTGCATGAGACCTACCTCTCGTTATCCAATAAATTGAATGAGACGAATGAATTCGCCGCCATCATCAAAGGAATCACAGAACAGACGAACCTGCTTGCGCTCAATGCGTCCATAGAAGCTGCGAGGGCCGGGGAAGCAGGCAAAGGATTCGCGGTCGTCGCGGATGAAATCAGGAAATTGGCAGACGTGACGAATAAAACGACCGAAAAAATCACAGCCAACTTGTCAGAACTGAACGACAGCAATCGCATCGCTTTCCAAAAAATGACGGAGAGCAGCGAGAAGATTGAACAAAATGCGCTGACGACGGAACAAGTTTCTGATCAGATTCTAAAGATCGCTTCGACACTTGAGCATCTGGATGAAGGCTTAGTCCAGTTCTCATCCTCATCCACTGAAATGATTGAGCAGGCAACGGAAATCGAAGACTCCACAAATAATTTTGCGGCAATTTACGAAGAGACGTCCGCTAACTTGCAGGAAATGAGCAAAATCATCGACAATCTGACTGCTGATAGCCGGATTGTGGCAGAAGAGATGGACAGTACGGCCCGGAAGGTTACTTCGTTGTAATTAAGGGGAGAATATTAGGGTTATCCAACAAAGGTACATGGTTTTCACCCAGTTTAGAGTGCTTTTCGCAAGTTGGGACACCTATTCATCATAGAAAGATACCAATACCTGAACAATTACTATTTATTTAGAACATTATCAACGAACAAGAATCCGCAAGCGACTACTCAGCTGCAGATTCTTGTTCGTTTTAATAAGTCATTTTACTTAATACACGCTTACGTTGTTTTCGAAAAAAACATACAAAATTACATGATTTGTAGGGCACATCTGTCTTCGGTCACTTCTTTAATAATCTTAATTTGACCATTGGTATGTTCTTTCACGGCTTGACCAATTTTGTAAGCAATATGAAAATCGAAAAAATGAGCACGCTCCCTGCATAGAGAGCGTGTTCAAAATTTCAAATATCTAAACTATGCGGGAGCTTCATACTTTTTCATACACACACTCTCCACCAATATAAGTCCTCTCCACAACAGACCTCAAATCAAAGGGATCTCCATTCCAAATAACAAAATCCGCATCTTTTCCCCATTCAATTGAACCCACTTGGTCCGCTATCCCTAAATGTTTTGCTGCATTTAAGGTGATCGTCTGCAATGCCTTCTCTTCTGTTAATCCATTTTTAATCGCAAGGATAGCACTTGTCATTAAATGTTCGATACCTACGACGGGATGATCTGTTGTTAGTGAAATTGAAATGTTTGCTTCATCAAGTGCACGAACAGTTTCCCAAGTTTGTTCGGCTAATTCAAACTTTGGCCGGGTGGACATGGTGGGACCGACTGCTACCGGGATATTGCTACCGGCCAGCAGGTCTGTGACTAGATGTCCTTCTGTTCCATGTTCAATTGAGACTTCGATTTGGAATTCTTTTTGGATTCGTAGAACAGTCGCTATGTCGTCAGCTCTGTGTGCATGGACGCGTAGAGGAATTTCACGATGTAATACTTTTACGATATGGTCTAGTCCTAGATTTGGAGGACATTTTCCTGCTTTTCTTTGTGCGGCGTAATAATCTGCCTTCAAGAACTGTTCGCGCAGTCGGGCTGCGATGCCCATTCTCGTCTGGACTGTTTGGCGATGATACGCTTTTGGATTTTCTCCCATAGCTGCCTTGAGTCCGGATGGGTTTCTGACAATGCATTTGTCGACGACGGTTCCGGCTGTTTTGATGACGACCATTTCCCCGCCGATGATGTTTGCACTTCCCGGCATGACTTGGACTGTTGTGACGCCAGCGCGGCGGGCGTCTTCGAAACCGCTGTCCCTCATTGTGATGGCATCGATTGTGTTCACTTCAGGAGTTGTATCCGAACTGGATTCATTGAAATCATGCCCGGCTTCGCCTACGCCTTGTTGATTGATGCCGAGATGTGTATGGACGTCGATAAGCCCTGGTGTAATCACTTTTCCTTTTGCATCGATTACGGCATTTTCGAGTTGCGATTCCTCAAATGGATCCGCAAACTTGCCCTCCACAATGGCAATCGTTTCTATGGATGGAGTTCCAAAGCCTTTATAGACGAGTGCGTTCTTAACAAGCAGCATTGTCTATTCCTCCTTTTTTATTGTATGAATTTCATTTTAAACGACTAGGAGCGAATAATGATTAGAATATCTTCCAAGATGATAACGCTTACTTTTGGGAGAAATTCTATATTATTCGTAAACGCCATCAATTAAACTTGGAATAGTTAGACAACTTGAAAAGGAGTGGGATGTAATGAAGAGGTTCGTAGGATTGCTTGGGGTTGCTTTATTGTTGATGCTTGCCGGGTGTTCAGGTAATCAAGAGTCTTCACCGAAGAAAGAAGACACGCCGAATTCAGAAAGTCAAAAAGAAAGTATCGGAGAGCCAGTAGAAGGCGGCACATTGTCGATTGTTGATCTCAATGATGCACAGGGATTAGATCCGCATAGTGAAACAAATGCTCAATCGATGCATTACATCGAGAATATGTACAACACGCTTTTTAAATATAAAGAAGGCACATACGGTGAAATTGAAGGGGATCTAGTAAAGGATTATGAGATTTCTGAAGATGGCACCGTCTACACATTCACCTTGCATGACGGAGTCAAATTCCATAACGGTGATGATCTGACATCGCAGGATGTGAAGTATTCGATTGAACGGATTGTTGAACAACTTGTCCGTGCGCCGCAGTTCGAAGATATAGAGACCATCGAAACACCGAATGAGCAAACTGTAATTATTAATCTGAAAAAGCCAGTAGCTCCATTTTTAACGTTTCTTGCGTATCCGATGAATGCAATCGTCAATCAATCAGTTGTCGAAGGAAATGGCGGCAGCTTGGATAATGTGGATGCAGGCAGTGGTCCGTTCCAATTGGTCCATTGGAAGAAAGACCAGGAAATGGTGCTGGAGAAATTTGAAGACTATTTCAAAGAAGGATTGCCTTATCTAGATCAGATTACTTGGAAAGCTGTACCGGACGAGACGTCTAGAACGACTGCAATCCGTAATAATGAAATTGACGTAATTTTACAGTTGTCACCGAAAGATATTCAGTTGCTTTCAAAATCGGATGGTCTATCGGTTGAGCCCGTGACCGGTACATATTGGGAGTATATTGGGTTGAATGTGACAGCGGGTCCTTTAAAAGAAAAAGCTGTAAGACAAGCCATTGCAACGGCCATTGATCGGGAGGCAATGAATAAGGCGGTGAAGTTTGGCCAAGCAACGATCTTGGCAGGCGGTCCGATTCCTGAAGGTCATTGGGCAGATGCGAAGTTAGATAACTACTCAAAACCAGATATTGAAAAAGCGAAAACATTATTAAAAGAAGCAGGTTATGAAGATGGTTTTGACATTTCCTTGAAAGTCGGTCAAAACAAAGCACAAGTGGATGCGGCACAAGTGGTGAAACAACAATTGAAGCCAATTGGAATCGATGTAGAAATTCTCCAGCAGGAAGACAGTATTTTCTTTGACGCGTTAGGGAAAAAAGATTTTGAGATGTCCATAGTCGGCTGGGTAGGGTTTGTCGATCCCGATGAATTCCTATACAACATCTTCCACACGGATGAAGTATTTAACCAACAAGCCTACTCCAATCCTGAAGTCGACAGTTTATTGGAAGAAGGCAGGGAGACAGCTGAACAGAACGATCGATATGACATCTATAAAAAGGCACAATCCATTATCGTAGATGACGCACCGATGATATTCTTATATGCAAATCAGCATGCATCGGCGATACGGGATGGTGTACATGGTTTTGATGTGAATCCTACAGTAACTACAAAGTCTTTGGAAACTACATGGATTGATCGCTGATCACCGGAAAAGGGATGAGTCTGCTCATCCCTTTTCAAACTAGGAGGTGTCTAATTGTTTACATATATTTTACGTCGTTTGCTCATTGCAATTCCTGTGTTGTTCGGTATATCCGTCTTGGCCTTTTTCATGGTGCGGTTGGTGCCTGGAGATACTGTAACGGCTATGCTCGGTACGAATTACAATGAAGCGCAAGCAGAAATCCTTAGACAAAAGTATGGGTTGGATCAATCGATCATCGTCCAATATGGTCTTTGGATCATGAATGTAGTAAAAGGTGATTTGGGAATCTCTTCCCTGACAAATGAACCGGTTTTCGACATACTTCTTACACGTCTTCCCATTACGCTGGAACTCAGTTTTATTAGTATACTTTTTGCTTTGTTAATCGCGATTCCACTGGGCACGATTGCAGCATTGAAGCGAAATACACCTGTTGATTATGGAGCCAGTTTTTTTGGAATGTTCGGTATTTCGGTTCCGAACTTTTGGCTTGGTACATTGATGATTTTATATTTATCTCTTCATTTAAGTTGGTTGCCTTCCAGTGGATTTGTCCCTCTTTCAGATGGTGTTTGGGCGAATATCAAAACGATGATTATGCCTGGTATTGCACTAGGGACTTCTGTGGGAGCCGTCACGATGCGGATGACACGTTCTTCAATGCTGGAAGTGTTAGGCGAAGAGTATATGAAAATGGCAAAAGCGAAAGGCGTTACCAATTCTCGTCTCATCTGGAAACACGGATTGCGAAATGCCTTAGTTCCGGTGGTGACTGTGCTGGGTATCCAAGCAGGATATTTACTGGGTGGTTCAATTATTATTGAGCAAATTTTTTCATTGCCGGGTATTGGGCAACTTGCTTTGCAGGCAATTTCCAATCGGGATTACAGTTTGCTGCAAGGAACAATTCTATTTATTGCCAGTGCATTTGTATTGATTAATTTAGCAGTGGATATCATTTATGCCTTAATCAATCCAAAAATTCGATACAGTTAGGATGAGGTGGAATGACGTATGAAAGATACTTGGAAAAGATTTAAGCAAAATCGCTTTGCGTTCGTTGGCTTTCTATTCATTGCCCTCATTCTGGTTGTGGCTCTGTTTGCAAAATGGATTGTGCCATATGATCCGTACTTCATGGATTCGAGCAGTCCGCTTACTTCGCCAAATGGTCAACATTGGTTTGGAACCGATCAGTTCGGACGTGATATTTTCAGCCGAATCTTATATGGAACACAAATTTCATTGAAGGTTGGATTGATAGCAGTTGGTTTTTCGTTGTTTTTTGGAACGATTATCGGAATTGTCGCAGGCTATTTTGGCGGGAAGATTGACCAAGTGCTATCGAGGATTACGGATGTGTTGTTCGCGTTTCCGGATATTCTACTGGCATTAGTTATTATGGCGATCTTGGGACCGAGCCTAACGAATTTGATGATTGCAATTGGTATTGTCTATACTCCAATTTTCGCTCGAATTGCTCGCGGCGCGGTCCTTAGTATTCGTGATTCGTTATATATTGAGGCAGCACGTTCAATGGGGGTCAATTCTTTTCAAATCATGCTTCGCCATATACTGCCCAATTCGTTAGCGCCTTTGATCGTGCAGGTTACGCTTTCGTTTGCCTTTGCTATTTTAGCCGAAGCGGCATTAAGTTTCTTGGGATTAGGGGTTTCACCAGACACGCCTTCATGGGGCATTATGTTGAGTGAGGCAAAAGATTGGATGGAGATTTCTTGGTGGACTGCCATATTCCCTGGTGTAGCAATTACGCTGGCTGTACTGAGTTTTAATATTATGGGAGATGGATTGCGTGACGCACTGGATCCACGTTTGAAAAATGAACGTTAAAAGGAGGTCAACTACTATGCCTGAAGTGAAGAAACCGTTATTAGAAGTGAAATCATTGACTACCTCTTTTCGTACAGATCGGGGATTGGTACGGGCGGTTGATGATGTCTCTTTTACAATCGATCATGGACAGATTTTAGGCATTGTCGGTGAATCAGGTTCTGGGAAAAGTATGACTTCACAATCGATTTTACGATTAATCGGCAGTAGGAAAAGTGAACAGGTAAACGGGGAAGTTCTATTTGAGGGGCAGGATTTGCTGAAATTACAGGAGCGGCAGATGCAGAAAATCAGAGGGAAGGAAATTAGTTTAATTGCGCAGGATCCTATGACATCATTGAATCCAGTATATACAGTAGGCAATCAAATTGCGGAAGTACCTATGATACATGAGGGGTTTTCCAAGAAGAATGCTTGGGTCAAGGCTATTGAAATGATTAAGCGCGTAGGGATTCCTTCTGCGGAAGTTCGGGCTGCACAATATCCCCATGAGTTTAGTGGTGGAATGAGACAACGCGGAGTTATTGCGATGGCTCTTGCTGGGAATCCGAAGCTTCTCATTGCAGATGAACCGACTACTGCACTGGATGTGACGATCCAATCTCAAATTTTAGAGCTAATTCTGAATTTGCGGAACGAAACGGGCGCAGGCATTATGCTCATTACACATGATTTAGGAGTAGTGGCGGAAATATGTGATCAAGTCGCAGTTATGTATGCGGGGAAGATCGTGGAAAAGGCATCTGTAGTGGAGTTGTTTTCAAACCCTAAACATCCGTACACACAAGGACTGCTGGCCTCGCTTCCAAAACTCGGAGATAAAACACGATTGACACCAATTCCGGGACAGCCACCCAATTTACATCATCTGTCAAGCGGCTGTGCCTTTGCAGATCGATGTCCTTTTGTAATGGACAAATGCCGATCCGTTCAACCTGCTTTAAAAAAAGAGCAAACTGAACATCAAGTAGCGTGTCTTCTATTTAACGAGGAGGGTGGAGATGAAAACCAATAATCAAGAGCTTGTACGGGTGGAAAATCTAACGAAACATTTTACATTAGGCGGTTCATTCTTAAATAAAAAACAAGAAATCATTCGTGCGGTGGAAAATCTATCTTTTACTGTTTATAAGGGAGAGACACTAGGAATTGTCGGTGAATCCGGCTGTGGAAAATCCACTACAGGGCGCTTGCTTCTACGATTAATGGAGGCGACGTCAGGATCCGTATTTTTTGAAGGTGAAAATGTGCTGGAGTATTCAAAAGAACAATTGCGCGCTAAACGTAAAGATTTCCAGATGATTTTTCAAGATCCCTATGCTTCGCTCAATCCACGAATGACGGTAGAAGAGCTGATTAGTGAGCCGTTGCGAACGTATAAAGTTCAGAATAGGAAAGAGCGTTTATTGAAGCTTGTCGATGCGGTAGGTATTCCAAAGGATTATTTGACACGATATCCCCATGAATTTTCTGGCGGCCAGCGTCAGCGGATTGGAATTGCGCGTTCATTGGCGTTAAATCCGAAGTTCATTGTAGCGGATGAACCTGTTGCTGCATTGGATGTTTCCATACAAGCACAAATTATTAATTTGATGAAAGATTTGCAGGATGAATTTGATTTGACTTATTTGTTTATCGCACACGATTTGAGTGTAATTGAGTATATTAGTGATCGGATTGCTGTGATGTATCTAGGTGGTATTGTAGAATTGACTTCAAGCGAACGTTTGTATGAGAAACCATTACATCCTTATACGCAAGCGCTTATTTCAGCTATTCCTATACCAGATCCAACCATTTCACGGGATCGCATAAAATTATTCGGAGATATTCCGAGCCCTATGAATCCGCCTGCCGGGTGTAAATTTCATACGCGTTGTCCTTTGGCGCAAGACATTTGCAAACAGGCGATTCCAGAGCTAAGAGAAGTAGAACCGGAACATTTTGTTGCGTGTCATCTAGTAGAGGAGAGTTTATTATGACGTATTCAATCATTGCACGTTGTCCTGATACAGGTAATTTTGGAGCTGCAATCGCTTCTTGTTTTCCGGCTGTAGGCGCACATTCACCTGCTATTCAAGCAGACGTAGGAATTATCGCTACACAAGGTTGGGTGAATCCGTCGCTTGGTGGAAAAGGCATGCACTTTTTACGTGATGGCCACACGGCGAATGCGACGCTCAATACATTGCTCCATGGTGACCCTGGAAGAGAATTACGTCAATTAGCGGTTGTAGACCGATTTGGCAATAGCGCTGTGTATACTGGAATTGATAACGATGAAGAGAAGGGCCATATAATTGGAGAGCATTATGCTATTTTGGGAAATCTCCTTGCAAATAAAGAAATGCTGGGCGCCATGGAATATGCATTTAAAAATACAGAAGGAAAATTACAAGATAAGCTGCTGGCCGCATTGGTCAAGGGAGATCAAATGGGCGGCGATCGCCGAGGTAAGCAATCTGCCATACTCAAAGTGGTTGCCTTGGAGGGATATCCATATGTAGACTTCCGGGTAGACGACGCGGAAGAGCCGGTTCTCGAATTGGAACAAATTTATTTGAAAAACAAGCATGTGCTGATTGATCGATATGATGAATGGGTGGAAACGATTGAAGCGGGTATCCGACTGACATAGAACGGAAAGGGCGGGGCAGATGTGAACACTTCCAAAACGGATATACCTAATAATGCCTTATATGAAGTTCTGAGTTCCGCTACGTCAGCCATTTTAAATGCAGTGGGACAAAATCAATTTCTGAAAAAAATTCTAGATGAAATGATTGGTGCAATACCACAATTCGATTCTGGATTCTTATTTATATTCAGCGGGAAAACAAATAAGTTGATCGTAAAATATGCCATAGGCTATTCAGAAGAAAGTTATCGTAAAACACAATTAAAAACGGGCGAAGGAATTACAGGATTGGCCTATCAAATGAAAGAGCCCCAGTTTCTCATTACGCGTGAAGCTGTGATTAAAGCGATGCGTACAATGACCCCTTCCAATCTATCGCACTACATCCAATCCACTATTGCAGCGGAGTATCCCAATCAAACTATCGCGCTACCACTGATGGATGATCATGGCGCGGTGGGTGTTTTAACGATGAGCGGACATGATCCTTTGGCACATTACCCGGGGGACTTTGTAAAAACGCTTCAAATGTTTACTCCGGTTCTTACGATGTCCTACAGATTCCATTTAGCGAAAGAAAAAGAGCGTTATTTGGAGAAAGAACTTAAATTAACGACCATCGCCCTACATAAAGAACATGAGCAACAGCAGAAAACAGCAGATTTATATAATGAATTAACGATGCTCAGCAACAAGAAGAAGGGGATTGCCGAAATGGTGTCCGCTTTACAGACATACGTACAGGCACCGATAATGTTGTATGATGATCTGTTTAATTTGATTGCTCCAAGCCAATCGATTCCTGTACAACTTCCTCCTGGAATGATTTCAACAAAAGAAGTACAGTACGTGATTGCTACGAAAAAATGGCAAGTTTATAATGACAAAAAGGGTACATCGATCATTATCATACCGATTGTTGGATCGGATTCCGTCATTGGGTTTCTGTTGACATTTATTGAAGAGAAAGAGATTCACCAAGTAAATCGAATGTTGCTGGAATACGGAGCTTCTTTACTGTCTCTTGAAATGATTAAGCAACACTCGATTAAAGAAGCACAGCAAATGATTTATGGTGAGTTATTTGAAAAGGTTTTGTTGGGTGCATATGACAGTCAATTGGATGAGCAAGCTAAAAATTTAGGGCTCATGCCCCGAGATTTCTATGTAGCGCTCATTTGCAGTGAACTAGAAAAGAATCCAAACGATAGTCGATACGAACGTGAGAAATGGATGAAGTGGATTGAGGGAGCTTTAGAATTTCATCATATTAAAGGGATCGTTACACAGCGGGATCAGCAAATCATTGCCTTTATTTCTTTTCCGGAATCGGGAGGAAAAGAGAGCGCCAGGAGTTCATTGACCGAGCTCTCAAAATATTTGAGTTCCATGAACTGGCCTGTTTTTATTGGTTTAGGAAGAGTATATGACAGTTTTCATGATATTCCAAAGTCCTTTGAAGACGCAGAAAAAAGCTTGTCATTATTAAGAAAAAAGAAAACAGGAAGAGTTCATCTATTTTCAGATGGTGGCATCAACCGGATATTATTGGACTTGGAACGTACTGAATTGGAAACATTCTTAACAGATCATTTAGGTGTATTGCTTACTGAATCGAACCAAGAGCTGCTGGGGACATTGCGTGTATATGTGCGGAATAATAAAGCGTTGAAGCTCACAACAGATCAATTAATGATCCATCAGAATACACTTTATTATAGGTTGAAACGAATAGAAACAACGTTAGGCATTATGCTGACAGATCCTGAAAAGTGGTTCGATGTTCAATTGGCATGTAAAATTTATGATTATTTGCATGATTGATTTGAATGACTTAGGAATCAATGACCTCTAAATATTGTTAAGGAACTGCATACAAAGCTTAGGAAAATGAACCTGAAATAGTAGCTTTAATGACGTCGTTTTGAGTACCTGTATAAAAAACAATCTTGTGCGTGTAAACTCTCATATTTGTTTTCGCACAGGTACTTTATAGATTATTTTTCAACAGTCAACGTCTTTCGTTCAAAAATGAATTCCTCCCATGAATGATTCTCATAAGTCGGTTGAGAGTAGTCAAAAAAAGTTCTTCTTCTGACACGATGCGTAATTTAAAAAAATATGCAAAATATTAAAATGATATTGACAACTCAAATAAAATTTTATACGATAAGTTAGATTAGTAAGCGTTTTCAAGAATTGAGGTGAAGAAAAGTTGCTTAATAGTTATGATTAATTTGGTTGATATTTTTTTACGTGATAGTTTAGGTGCTTAAGTGAGAGCGAATTGAGGTGCGACTGTTTTAATAAATGAAGTGATTTTAAATATCTGACTGAAATGGTTTAGGTGCTTAATCGTGATTATTTTTTGGGTAATATTACAAAGCCTTAATTATCAAATATGTAAAGAAACAAAATTACTGATTTCTTACAGTATATCATTCGAATAAGGGAGGGTAATATTATGACCCAAAATCAACCTGAAACAAAAAACGAAAAACCAAAGAGAAAAATTAAAATGCCACACTTGCTTTGGATAATGTTTGGCCTATTGCTGTTAGCGAGTCTTGCCACTTATCTTATCCCTGCAGGAAACTTTGCGAAAGACGCGGATGGGAAAGTGCTGGGAAATCAATTCAGTTTTATCGGTCAGCAGACTCCGGTTAGTCCTTGGAAGATGATGATGCTGTTTATGGATGGTCTAACCCAGTCAAGCACTGTCATTTTCCTAGTGCTCGTGTCAGGAGCAACGATTAGTGTTTTACTGGCATCTGGAGCAATTGATAATATTCTAAACTGGGCTATTTATAAACTGAAAGATAAAGGGCCGGGAATACTTGTAGCTGCAATGTTTATCCTGATTGTCTATATCGGGGGATTCGCCGGAAGTGACGCGCTGATTGCTTTAGTGCCAATCGGAGTAATTTTTGCAAAGAAACTTCGTTTAGATCCGTTGGTCGCTATCGGTATTACCACTTTTCCTGCATTATTAGGGTTCGGTACGGGGCCACAAGGGGTCTTTATTCCTCAGATCATGATTGGGGTTCAACCCTATTCAGGTTTCGGTCTGCGCTTCATTTTAATGAATGTGTTCATGGTACTCGGACTACTGTATTTAATGCGCTATATTAAGAAAATCCAGCGTGATGAGAGTGCCTCGTTAATGTACCGTGAAGGCTGGAGATCTCAGTTACTTGATACGGGTTCATTGGTTGAAGAAATTAAAGAGGAAAAATTAAAGCTGACAAGTGTATTGGCACTGGCATCATTTATCATTCAATACTTAGTCATCATTTCTTACTCTGCTTTTGACGGAAATCCAGACTTTCTATATAACTTTATTATCGTAATTAATATTTTAACTGCACTTGTGATTGGTCTATTCACCAGAATGTCATTTGATAATTTGGGAGAAGGATTTGCGAAAGGTCTTGCTTCGATGGCATTCATAGCTTTCATCATAGGTATGGCACGCGTTATGTCGCTGATCCTCACAGAAGGAAATATATTGGATACTATTGTTTATACTCTGACACAGCCATTGATGGGGATAGATAAAAGTTTTGCTACTGTTGGTATTTCTTTAATTGTCTCTTTGTTGAATCCGCTGGTGCCTTCTGCAACGAGTAAAGCAGCAATTCTGATTCCAATTATTCAGCCAATTGCAGAAACCCTTGGTTTAACAAAGCAAGTTGCTATCCAAGCTTTCCAGTTTGGTGATGGATTTACAAACATGGTGTCACCTGTCCTTGGCTGGACGATCGGCTCGTGTGTTGTAGCAGGTGTTTCGTTTGTCAAATGGGTACGCTGGGTGTTGCCGGCAGTTATATTATTTATGCTTGTCAGTTTCGTTATTTTAATTATATTGACATCTATTGGCTGGACTGGCGGCTCGGTTTAATAACGAATCTGATGAAAAAAGGGAGGAATTGAGATGATGATTCAACAAGTAAATGATTTCATACAACAGAAAGCAAAAAAGTATGAACGCGAAACAATAGAAATTCGTAAATACTTGCACGAAAATCCAGAACTAAGCAGTGAGGAAAAGAAGACTGCCAAATTTCTAAAACAAGAGATTAAGAAATATGGTCTGACCATTGAAGAAATCCCGGGGAGTACAGGATTTACTGCACTGCTCGATACTGGAAGAAAAGGGAAGACGCTTGGAATCAGAACCGATATCGATGCCCTCCCAATCAACGAAAACCCAATGAATTTAAAAGATGAAAGAAAGTATCTATCCAAGCAACCCGGCGTGATGCATGCTTGCGGCCATGATGGTCATATGGCTATTGTGTTAACTGTTATGAGGATTTTAAATGATATGCTGGAACAACTGAGTGGAAAAATCTACTTTATTTTCGAGGAAGGAGAAGAAATCGGAAGCGGGATTGCAGCAATGATTAGACACTTGGAAGATAAGGATATTGACGCAATATACGGTAACCATCTAGCGGCATTCCTGGACAGTAGCCAGATTTGTCTGGATGCAGGGCCAAAGATGGCTGGGGCAGTATTAGTGGATTTCACAGTGCACGGCACGGGTGGACATGGTTCCCGTCCAGACCTCTCGATTAATCCTCTATTTGCGGCTGCCCATATTTTAACGGGTTTATCAAACGCATGGGCCAATCAAATTAATGTGACAAAAACAGTTACCCTTGGCTTGACTCAAATACATGGAGGCAGTGCAAACAACGTGATTCCCGACACTGTCCGAATAGGAGGAACCCTTCGATTTTACGACATGGAAGAAGGGAAACGAGCACTGGAGATTGTGAGGAAAGTAACGGACTTGACTGCCCAGGCTCATAATTGCACAGTGACATTCAGTGAAGATTTCCGTGTAGCCGCACAGCCGGTTATTAATGATGGAAAACTGGCGGAGATTGCAGAGAGAGGGATAGGAGAAATGCTGCCTCAGTCACTTGTTAAAGATGTGAAATGGTTTGCATCAGAGTCGTTCAATCAATACGCAAAGATATCACCTACTCTGTTCGCCTTCATCGGCATCCGTAATGAGGAATTTGGCAGTGGCGCAGAACATCATAATGACCGTTTCGATGTAGATGAAGAGGCGCTGATCTACGGTGTGCTTGCGACAACAAAGTTTGCGGCAGACTTTTTAGCTGGTAGAACAGAATGATGAATATGAGTAGAGAAGGAAGTGTATGAGATGGCTTATGATTTCACAACTACAGTCAACAGAAAAAATACAGGTGCTTTGAAGTGGGAGCAAATGTATGGATGGAATCCTGATGTTACGGACGATGTGATTCCTTTATCTGTGGCAGATATGGAATTCAAGAATCCACCTGAAGTTATCAACGGGCTGAAAACCTTTTTAGATGATGCTGTCCTCGGCTATACAGGGCCGACTGCGGGATATTTACAGGCAGTCGTTGACTGGCAGAGAAAACGCCATGAATGGAAGATTGAGAAGGAATGGATTGTCAATACGCAAGGAATTGTATCTGCATTTTATACCGCAATCCGTGCGTTTTCTAAAAAAAATGATGGGGTTATTATCTTCCGTCCTGTCTATTATCCATTTGGAGCTGCCATAGACGATAATGAACGAACAGCAGTGAATGTCCCTCTTTTATACAATGAAGGAAACTATACGATAGATTTTGAAGACTTTGAAAAGGCAGCTGCCCAACCTGATAATAAAATCCTGTTATTTTGCAGTCCGCATAATCCGGTCGGCCGTGTCTGGACTCTGGATGAACTAGAGAAAGTTGCTGCTATAGCGGTGAAGCATGACCTGCTCATTATTTCTGATGAGATTTGGTATGACTTTACTATGCCTGGGTATAAACATACTGTGCTGGCAACAGTTAGTGATCAAGTGCAGGCAAATCTGATTACTTGCACTGCTCCGTCTAAGACCTTTAACCTAGCCGGAATGATGACTTCAAATGTCATCATTTCAGACCAGGATTTACGGGAAACATACAAGCGGGAACTAGAAATAATTAGGGCTGATATGGTCGGCATTCTCGGCTATAAGGCATGTGAGCTTGCTTATACAGAGTCGGAGGGATGGCTGGAAGAATTATTGGAAGTTATCAACACCAATCAGCATGTAGTTCATGACTACTTTAAAAATCATTTTCCATCTATTAAAGCACCCTTAATCGAAGGAACCTACCTACAATGGATAGACTTTCGAGCATTAAATATCTCACATGAGGAACTAGAAGAATTTCTGCATAACGAAGCATATTTCTTCACAGACGAAGGCTATGTTTTTGGTGAGGAAGGAAGAGGATTTGAGCGGGTTAATCTGGCATTGCCGACTGTGGCGTTACAGCAAGCTTTAGAAAGACTGGGCAATTCATTAAAGAAGCGATATGACATATAAATAAGATTGCCTTAAACAACAAGACAGCATACTTTCCGATAAAGGGTCGTATGCTGTCTTTTCAAATTGATCTATATAGACTTAGGTTTATTATACATAAGAGTCAGCGTAATAAAACATAGCATGATACTGATTGTGTAAAAGAAACTGAAATGCTCAGAAAACTGAATGGTTAAACCGCCGATAAATGGTCCTGTCATGCTGCCGAAACTGAAGAGAATCCCAGCCATTAAATTCCCGGCAGGCAGTAAATATTTCGGTACTAGATCTACCATATATGTGAGTCCTAAAGAGAAAATACTGCCTACAAGCATACCGGCTACAAAAAAACAGATAGTGATGGCAAGAACAAAATCTTGAAAAATACCTGCGAAAACAAAGACAGCGGCCGCCGCGGGTGTAATGAGTAACAGGATCTTTCTCCTGCCAAACTTATCGCTTAGCATACCAAGCGGTAATTGAAAGATGATGCCGCCGATCGCGAACAGAGGCAGTAATGTGGAAACGGTGCTGACATTCAATCCAATACGAAGTGCATATATAGGGAAATTATTGCTGACAGATGCTTCTAGGAATCCATAGGCAAACGGAAAGAGGAGTGCAATCCAAGCGTAACGCCAAACATTGCGGAATTGACTCCATGTATGACGTAAAGAAGGAGAGGCCGCTTCTGGCGTGGATTCAGGGAATTCATTTTTCAAATAAAATAGGGAAAGCCATACGAAAAAGCTCAGGACAGCTGCTAAGAAAAATGGGAGTTGTTCAGAGACGGACAGGAAGTGAGTTGTTAATGGACCGAACCCATAACCGAGACCGAAACATAATCCATACAAAGACAGATTCCTTCCTCTATTACGATCTGAAGACAAAAAGGTAATCCATGTCTGTGTTCCGAAGTGTAAGATATTATTCCCTATCCCAATCAATAAACGTAAAATAAACCAGAACCAAACGGACTTCCAGACTGTAAATAACAGGAGAGTCACAATGACTGTCATGCCTCCTATCAGTATGAATGGCTTAAATCCTATTTTACGCAATGGTGCTTCCAAAAAAGGAGTGGCTGCCAACATTCCAATGTAAATACCAGCAGCATGAATCCCATTGATTGAGGAGGGCACACCATCCCTTTCAAAAATGATAGCGATTAAAGGCAGCAACATACCCTGCGAAAGTCCAGATATGGCTACGGTAGCATTCAAGAGGGCAAAGTGCGCGAAACGCTGGTTCACCAATGTTCCCCCTTTCTCTTTTTGTGAGAAATGGTATTAAGAATATGTAGTTGCTAATCGTCCGGCACAAAGCGCACCGGACGTTGATAGTTAATTAGTCATAACTGTTCAAGGCATTGACACCATGTGAGAGGGCAGCGCCGGCTTTTAAGGCTGTAGCTACCATAATGGCTTCGGCAATCTCCTCTTTTGAACAATCCAGTCTTTTGGCCTGTTTAACATGTGCTTCAATACAATAAGGACAGCCAGTCACATGGGCTATCGCGACAGCAATTAATTCTTTGTCTTTCCGGCTGATCAATCCTTCTTTCATGGCCTCCTTATCAAAAACCTGGAAAGCTTTAAAAGCATCTGGACTCAATTTCATGAACTCAGGGAAACGGCTCATATGAGAAACTTGGTAGAGGTTTTCATTTCCATTTTCATCAAAGGCTTGCAAAGCGTTCAAGCCATGCGCCATTGCCGATCCGGCTTTCAACGCTGTAGCAACCATGATAACTTCTGCTAATTCTTCTTTTGAAGCGCTTTCTTTTTTTGCAGCCGTTACGTGCGCATCAATGCAGTATGGACATCCAGTTACATGCGCAATGGCAATTGCCATCAGTTCCTTTGTTTTCTTTGTAATTAATCCAGCTGACAAGGCCTCTTGATCAAATTCCACAAATGCTTTGAAAGCTTTAGGCGACAACTTGGCCAATTCAGGCAGTCGCTTCATATTGCTCTTTTTATACAAACTTCCTTCTGTCATATACTTCGCCTCCTAATATTGGTTACAAAGGTTTGGAATTATTAAATATCTTAACCTATATCAGTTTAGCACCTTAACTGTTCTGCGTCAATGATATGAAAAGATTAAATCATAAGTCTTCTGACTATGGTATGCTATGTCTTATAAAGTAATATTTTACGTATTATTTCAAAGAGGGATGAAATGGTGAAAAGAGAAAAGGTATTTAATGAATTAATGGACACACTTTATGAAACGTCAAGATTAATCAGCACCTATGAGAGTATACCAAGGACTTATGGGACCGAAGATGAGTTATATATGGTCGAAGTTCATACATTAAATGTAATCGGTGATCACAAAAAAATTACGACAACTGAAATTGCAGAAATGACAAATCGAACGAAAAGTGCAGTTTCCCAAATGGTAGAGAAAATCGTAAAAAAAGATTTGGCAATGAAATATCGGAACCCTAATAATTACCGTGAGCTAATTATTGAACTTACACCTAAGGGCGAGATTATTTATGACTACCACAAAAAACTGGATGAAGTGGAGTACAATAAACACCTTAAAAACTTAAAAGATTACACAGCAGAAGACTTTCATACGATTCTTAACTTTGCCAAGGTATTTAATCGAGGCGTTGAACGCGCATTGAGCGGTAAAGATTTCTTGGGGAAATCAGAATAAGACCATATGCAGAATTTCTTCACTAATATTTTTCGTGTTCCAATTTTGAGTCTACGCCAAAATCTGTTCTTGACAATCTGTCACTTGCGTATAGCGAAAATCCTACTGCATTATCACGCCTGAAAAGCTCCTGATCTTTGCAAAGGTAGAAGAGCTGGCGAAATTTATACTCGAAGAAGCAGCATGCAAGGAAAAGGTTGTCAGACTGGAAGACCGCCTGACTGAGGAGGAAGCGAATCAAGTCATTATCGACGTAATCCGGCGGCATCCCAGACGATTGAACATACGATTAACGGAAATAAAATTGAGGGCATGGTCAATGGAGAAACGAAGGTTTATCAGCTGGAATCGATCTAGAAAGTGGTCAAGGATCTCGACAGTCACACCATGTCTGCCATCTATATAGAGGGGGGCTGGCATTCGTCTTGTGTGCCGATCCGGCGATGAAGCAGATGCTGCGCTATTATTTTGCTGAAGATCAGCTGATCCGTATTCTTACGGAATCTGGCGAAATGATCCATTTTGAAAATGCCGCCGATCAAGCACAATATTTAACAACCGAGCAATCGCTGCTGGCAAGGTTTTGAGAGATGTGCTAAAAACTCGAAAGGTAGTATATTAAATATAAATTGACAGACAGTCTAATGGGTAATTTTATCAGGCTGTCTTTTTTAACGTCGATTCAAATACAGTATCCTAACTAACCCTATCAAAACAAAGCCTCCACGGGCACGCTGTACTCCTGATAAATATTCCCAAAAAACGTCTCATCAATCAATTCACGTAGAACTCCTTTAAAATAACCCGGCAGATTATGGATCTCCTTTTTCTTCGTCGCCATGACACTGATATACATCGCACGGTGTCCCAGGTCCTCGAAAATCCCTTGCGATTCCTGATAGATTTCGAATTTCAGCATACGTCCTGTCAGTACTCTGTAGATTGCGAAAAATTCTCTTATCTTTGAACTGTCTCCGGTGAGCGTCAGCAATTCTTTCATCTTCGAAAACAACGTTGTGGATAACTTTTCACCTGCAGGGGGAGACGTCTTTATAGGGTCTTGAATGTTTTGAGCTTTATAGAAAGAAGGTTCGTTCTCCAAAATGGGCTCTGAAACAGCGCCACTGCCGGACTCAGCCACCTGCCCGCCCCTGTTCATTTTCGACTGGTCATGAACAGGTAAAATGAGATAAATGTTCGCTCCGAGTCCGCTCATGACAGGTCTGACGAATTGGATCCGTTCGATAATCTGCAGATTTTCCAGTTTGCGAAGTGAGCGTCTGACCGTGGAATTCGATAAGCCGAGTTTCATTTCGATTGTCTGATGTTTTAAATGCGCAGCTAGAAATTTTACTGAATAGCAGCGAATCATCTCCAGAACAGCACGGTCTGTTTTGTTCATGGTATTCCAGTGGATATCAGCGTGCTTTCGTGCTGCCGCGTCCATTTCATTTTTATTTTCAAACTTTGCGAACTTAGACAGGTAATGTGTCATGAGAAAAACCCCTTTTTCTTTCTATATAGAAGGGAGGGGGCAAAAAGGATACACCGTGATTGGATGACCGCGAATAAAATGAAAAATCACATGCGCTTTTCTGGTAAATTATTATTCTTTTCAGAGTACATTGACTTTAATTTTAAAGTGTTATATTATTTATGCAAACATACGTTTGTTTTAGATGCGAGTCTAATTTCCAGAAGTTTCATTATAATTTTTGTCCAAAAAGATCTATTGTTAATTGATTTTCAGCGCTTTTATGGAAACTACAAGTTGGGGATTGTGCCGGGATTAGTGAACGTGCTTTCGAATTGCTTCATGCTCGATAGAACGCGAAGAGAGGACTGTGATGATTGCATGCTGGCTAGTCTGTTTTTCAGCCAAGTCTTTAACGCGCTCATTTGTTTCTAACACTGTTTGCTTTATCTGTGTCTGCTCGTCTTTAAGGTTTTGGATATCCTGTCTCCTTTCTGCAATGTCTTTTTTGATATCGTCGATTTCTGTTAAAGGTTTCTGCAATAATGCTTCTGTTGTTTATTTTGCACCTACTTCGTATTCTATCGTTTATAGCATGACTTGATAAATTAACGAAGCGATTTCTGATGGTGCAGAAAAGCTTAAACTAAGCAATTGAGGGTAATAAGAGAGTGAATAATAGAGAAAAGGAGAATGCTGCATAATGAAGCCGCTAATTGGAATTACATCAGACCTGGACGAAAACGGAGAAACATGGGTACAGGCAAATTACAGCCGTGCCGTCCTGGAAGCAGGCGGGCTGCCTGTTGTATTGCCTGCAGGACTTGAGGATATTGAGCAGATTTGTGACCGGCTGGACGGTTTGCTGCTGACAGGTGGGGAAGACGTTAATCCGCTTAATTATGATGAAGAACCGCATCAGCAACTTGGTGAATTATCGCCGGAGCGGGATACTATGGAGCTGGCATTGGCGAGATATATGACTGATCAGGATAAACCGGTGCTCGGTATTTGCCGCGGGCATCAAGTGCTGAATGTGGCATTTGGCGGAACTATATATCAGCATATTTATTCGCAGCTGTCTGGAGAGATACTGCAGCATAAACAGCAGGCAGACCGGGATTTCGCGACGCATTCAATAGATATTGTGTGCGGCAGCAAGCTGGAGAAGATGGCCGGAGCTTCTGAGATTCAGGTGAATTCCCTGCATCTGCAGGCGGTCAATAAAGTGAATTCGCCATTGGTCGTGACGGCAGTGGCTAAAGACGGCGTGATCGAGGCAGTCGAAAGTAAGGCGCATCGTTTCGTCATGGGTGTCCAGTGGCATCCGGAAGCATTGGTCAATTATAAGGATCCGACGTCGCTCCAATTATTCAAGCAGTTTATTGAAGCGTCGAAAAAGTCCTGACTGCAAATAGAAATAACAAATTAGAAGAGATTAATAGGTGTTTGAAATTAAGAAGCTTTCTTCTCGATGATGCTAAAGCGACACCAAACATGCGCCCATTCTAGAACCATATAAGAAAAATGACTGCCACCCGGCAGTCATTTTCTCATCTCTTATACCTTAAACCGTGCAATCGCATGGTTCAGTTCTTCGCTTAAATCAGTCAGAGTTTCAGCGGCATCCGATACGGATTGGATGGCGCGCTGCTGTTCTTCTGTTGAGGCGCTCACTTCCTCGCACGCAGCTGCGGTTTGTTGGGAGGTGGCGGCCATTGTCTGAATCGTATTCGTGACGTCGTCTTTATGTTTGTCGACAAGGTCGATTTCTTCCGTGATGGACTGAATGGACTGGCGCATGTCTTCCATTAGAGCGGACAATTCACCAAATGTCGTTTCAGTGTCTTGGACGACCAGTCCTTGCTCACGGAAGGTGGCGATCGTTTCGTCCATCTGTTTTGTGACGGCAGCCGATTCTTTCTGCAAACTTTCTACTGTGTGCCGGACATCTTCTGTCGCTTGTCCAGACTGCTCGGCGAGTTTTCGAACTTCATTTGCAACGACGGCAAAGCCTTTGCCATGTTCACCTGCACGGGCAGCCTCGATGCTGGCGTTGAGTGCCAATAAATTTGTCTGGGCGGAAACATTGGTGATTGTATCCATGACTATGCCGATTTCTTTCACCTTGTCGCCGAGGGAGGTGATGGCTTCGTTCATGAATCGCAAGTTGGTTTCTGACGATTGGAAGGTCTGCGCGAGATTTGCCATTTTGATCTGCCCTTCTTCGTTCATCTGTCCGGTGCGCAAAGCGATGTCATTCATCGTGACGGCGCGCTCGGTAATGCCGTTAATTTGGTGGCTCAGTTCATCTGCGTTTCCTGAAACGGTTTCTGCATCTTCTGCAGAACGCTGGGCACCTTCAGCAATTTCATTCACCGCGCGGGCGACTTCCGTGCTGGATGCAGTTGTTTCTTCCGCAACGGCGCTGAGGTTTTCAGAATTCATTCGGACATTGCCTGCGGATTCATTGACGACGGTGATGATGTCGTGCATATTGGCAATCATGCCGTTGAAGTTTTCGCTTAGCTGGCCGATTTCATCCTGTGAACGAATATCAGACTGTACGGTGAGGTCGCCTGATGCTACTTCATCCATTAATGTGCGCAGCTTGGCAACAGGTTTTAGCATCTTGCCGATCAGAACGAAGAGGATGATGCCGACGATGAGCAGCGATATCCCCGAAATGATCAAAATAGACGTGCGCAGATGTTTTGCCATGCCCATAAGATTTTCCTGTTCATAAATGACACCGATTTTCCAGTTGAAACCTGTCATGGTGGAATAGGCCACGAGTTTTTTGACATCATTTTCAGTCGTGTAGTTAATGGAGCCAAATTCATTCTGCTGCATTTCCTTTACATATTCCAAGTCGCTGAGGTTTTCACCGGAGCGTGTCGGGTGAGAAATAGCCAGACCGTTCTGGTCGACTAAAACGGGTGCTCCTTTTTGTGGAATATCAAGTTCGTTCAACATATTCGTCAGGGCAGTCAGCTCGATGTCCATCGCAAGAACTCCTTGTAATTTACCGTTCCTCTCGATAGCCTGCGAGCCTGTAATCATATAAGCTCCTGTCGACGAATCAGGGTAGGGGGGAGACCAGACGACGTTGCCGGCACTTTCAACAGCCTGCTTGTACCAGTCTCTTTCAGTTGGATCGTAGCTATCATCATTACCGCCAGGGTACATCGTTTTATTGGGAAGCGTGTAATAGATGGACGAAGCATCCGAAAAAATTTCAAGATTGTCCATCAGCTTATCGGTCAACTGCTTTTCTGTAACTAATTCATCATCGGCGCCTGTGAAATTTTCGACAGAATAGGATTCTCCGATCGCCTGAAGGCCTTTTGTATATTGTCCGATGAAATTTTCTACTGTATAGGTCATCTGATCCGCCAGTGTTTCACTGGATTCCTGAACTTCCTGCTGGTTAATCTTCTTCACTTGATCGTTTACCATGTAGACCATGAGCAGTATGCCGAACGCAAATAGCAGGATGGCCGATCCGATAATTTTGGTTTTTAACGATTTTTGCATGGTTTTGTTCCTTTCCTAAAAGAAAATTTGGTTTACAGTCTTATTTCGGAAAAAATGAACGAGATTCAATACTATTATGTAAATACCATATATTTCATATATGCAAGCTGTTAAGTTGTTCAAATGTCAGACGCAATTCTGATTTGCATACAATATCATCTGAGTATTCGAGGTATTATTTTACGAAAATAATACAGTGCTCTGCTAAGATAAAGTTATATAGACTACGTACAGGATGGACAGAGCATTTGTAAAAGCTGTATCCAATACATGATTCTGTGAAGCGAACATGTGTAAGGGGAATTGGCGGAGTCTTGGTAAGGAATAATATACCCTTTAATAGACACAACGAACTATGTTCGGTATCATTAACTCATAAGACAGAGAATCGCGGGCTATTTTGCAAGACTAAGGAGGTCGGTGGCATGATTGATCCGAACGATCCGGTTCCGTTGCATATTCAGGTTCGATATAGTATTGAAAAGAAAATTAAGAAGGGGATTTTCAAAGAGAAGATTCCGAGTGAGCGGGAATTGATGGAAACGTACAACGTGAGCCGAAGTACAGTAAGAGAGGCAATTTCGCAGTTGGTCATTGACGGATTGCTGGAAAAGAAGCATGGAAAGGGTACGTTTATTGCAGAGCAGCCTCCCCATTATTGGCAGGGGAATTTGATAAGTACGACGGAAATGATTGAGAGAATGGGGGAAAAGCCGAGTGCGCAGTTGGTGGCGCACGGGGTAGTGGAAGTCCCGGAAGCTTTGCGTGAATTAATTGATTGGAAGCAGGCGTATTTAATTAAGCGGGTGCGTTTTGCGAGTGAAGTTCCTTTGGCTGTGGAGACACAGTATTATCCGGTGGCAATTGGATTGGCACTGGCTGAGATGGATATTAAGCAAGGGACGCTTTATGATCTGCTGGAGAATGAGCTGGACATTCGATTATTTGGTGCGGACGAGACGATTACATCACGGCGTATTATGCGGGAAGATGCGGTGTTGCTGCAGCTAGCGGATGATAGTCATACGCTTCATTTGGAGCGGTTGGTGTATGATGATATGGGAGAGATTGTCGAGTATTATCTAGCGGATTATCATCCTGAAAAGTATGCGTTTCATTTTAAATCAGAACGGTCTAGAAAATAAAACGAAGACTCCCCGTTATTTTGCAGGGAGTCTTCGTTTTTTTATCGCTTGACGGCCGTTTTTTGATAGACGGTTTTTCCGTTGATAATGGTCATTTCCACTGAAATGTTGTTGAGTTCCACAGGGGACACAGCAGTTGGGTCATTATCCAGGATGGCGAAATCAGCTGCTTTGCCGACTTCAATAGTGCCTGCTGTTTTCTCATCAAAGTTTAATTGAGCACCGTAGATTGTCATCGACTTTAAGGCTTCGATGACGTCTATTTTTTGATTTTCACCCAGTACATTCCCTTCACGGGTAATCCGGTTGACCGCCGCCCAGATAGAAAATAATGGCGAGATGGGAGTAATCGGACAGTCGGAGTGCAGCGTGTAGAGCATACCGAGTTCAGATGCTTCTTTTAAAGCGTTCATTCGTTCCGCGCGTTCGGGTCCGAGGAAAATGCGCTTATGTCGGTCTCCCCAGTAATAGACATGGTTGATGAAAAAGGAAGCGGCGATGTCGTATTTTTTCATTTCTTGTAAGTCCTCAGAAGTCGCGGTCTGTACATGCTCAATCCGATGACGGTGATCCGCCTTTGGAGAGTTGTCGATCGCCTGTTGATAGGCTTCAATAATCGATCCAATGGCACGGTCACCGTTTCCGTGAGTCGTTACCCGAAATCCGCGGTCGTGAAAATCCTGCACGTATTGATTCAGTTCTTCCTGTGACATGATCAAGTCGCCTACTAAAGAATCATCGCAGTAATATGGCTTGCGTAGAGCGCCGGTCAGTCCTTGAATCGAACCGTCTTGGAAAAGCTTGGCGCTGTCAAGTCTGGCCTTGCCATGGGAATCTTGTTGAATTTGACTGTCTAGTTCTTCAGCGGAGTGCTGTGCAAAGCGGCCGCCTTCAGACAATAAGTCATACATTACCATAAAGCGCATGCGCAGGGGATTCGCGTCATCCTGCAAAGCTTTCATATGCAGTTCATATTCTTTAGGTCCGAGTACCAGACCGATACCTGCATCAGAGCTTGTCGTAATTCCTTGTACCAGATAATCTTGTGCGGCGCGTTCGATCAATTGGACGACTTCCTCATCGGATGGGGTCGGTGCATATTTAAATACTAAATCCATAGCCGCCGGTTCATATAAAACGCCGGTTAACTGACCATTTTCATCACGTCCGAAATGACCGCCGGCAGGGTCTTGAATGGAGTCATCGACTTGTGCAAGCTGCAGGGCACAGCTGTTGGCGACTGCTAAGTGATTCGAAATATGCTTAATGAAAATCGGCCGGTCGGTACTTACTTGGTCTAAGTCATAACGCGTCGGATGTCTGTTTTCCGCAAGCAATGTATCATCATAACCGTAACCTAGGATCCAGCTGTCATCAGTTGTTTTCTCGCCGAATGCCCGCAGGTTTGCGAGAATATCGTCGATGCTCTTATTTCTTTCAGAGGAACAATTGACCTGGCCTTTATTCAGCGCGTACATGAGCAAATGATTATGCGTGTCAATAAAGCCTGGTATCATCGTTTTACCTTCCAGGTCAACGGTTTCTGCAATGACAAGAACCTCTTTAATTTGTTTGTATTGTTCATGGGTCCAAACTCCGATAATGTTCCCATCATATGCAGCTACTATGTCAGCCCGTTTATTTTTATTATCCAGTGTCAGTACATTGGCGTTTGTGTATAGTGTATCTACTCGTACCAAAAAACCAGCTCCTTACATATAATTGAATTTACTGAACAGCAAAATAAGTAATGGTATCGTTAAGAGAGCCAGAATGGTTGACGTTATGGTCGTCAAGGCTCCAAATACATCATTTTTTGAATGCTTTGTAAAAAGAATGGATGCCAATGTCAGCGTGGGCATCATGGCTTGCATGAGCAGGACTTTACTCGTTACGTCGTTTAATGGAATAGGAAAGGTCCGAATAATCGATAATGTGATAAGCGGTAAAATAATTAATTTGGATACAACCGGCGCAATGAGATTACTGTTTCTCGTTTTCACTGTATGATTGCTGCGGAACATGATTAACAGCCCGATATAAAACATTGCCAGCGGGGAGGCCAAAGCAGCCAATTGATTGGTTAATTCAATAAACACACTTGGCGGACGATAGTTCATCACGGCAAAGAGCAAACCAAATATAATGGCAATTAGCGGGATGTTTATCAAAGACTTACACGTTGCCCACGTAAAGCGAAACGAGTTATTTAAGATCATGACGCCCACTGTCCAAATGACCAGATCGACCCCTGCATCAAAAACAGCAGCGTACAGGGCACCTTCAGGACCGAGAATTGCAGCACATAAAGGAATTCCGATAAAGCCGGTATTCCCGAGCCCTGATAAAAGTGCGATTTCTTGACGGAGTTTCCGGTTTTCCGTGCTGGCAGAAGCGAAAAACCAGCCGATCCCGATCCCGATTAAATTAATTCCGATGGATAGGAGGAAGACCAGCCCCATATTTCGCAGAATGGACTCATCGATAGAAACTTTAAAAATACTGGAAAGAATAATACAGGGCATCGCCACATTCACAATCAAAGTCGTATAGGTACGACGTGTATCTTCAGTAATCGGTGTAACACGGGCGAGTGCTGTGCCGATTAAAATCATGATTGCGATGATAGAGATGGAATGAAATACTTCGCTTAGTTCCATAACAAACCACTTCCTACAACCTTATTCAGTCGATTAATCCTTCGTTGGTTTCAATGCAGGCTGTGGAGTAAGAAGGCCTACTTTATTCGTTGTCAGTAAACTAACAATGATCGTGACTGCAAAGTTGAAGATTAGTGCGACTAGGCCATTATTGATTGAAAAGATGCTAGCGCCGGTAAATTGAAGAGTCAGCGCGATGACCGTTCCGGTAATAATACCAGCCCCGACCCCTTTGGCTGTTGCCCCTTTTGCGAATACAATTGCCAAAATACCCGGCAGGATTTGTCCAAATCCAAAGTAAGCTGTATTGATTAAATGAAGCATCAAGCTTGGGAAACCGACAGTCAGGACCATAGAGATTAGTAAATAAACAATCACGACGATTTGAGAACGGCTTCTTTGCTTGTTTTCGGGAATGTTCGGCATGAGATTGCGAGTGAAGATACCGCCCACAACTAATGAAGTGATGGCAAGTACCAGCAGCCCTGATAATGCAGCACCTGCTGCTACTAAACCGACCACCCAGGATGGCAATAGGCTGATTGCTGTAGCAATGAATGCATGGTTGGGATTTTCTAAATCCGGTATTCCGACTAATGCGAAATACGAAGATGCAATCAGGAATGGATACATTAACATATAGAGTGGCATAAAGCGCTGTGCTTTTCTAATGGTATTCTCTGATTTACTAGTGAAGACTACGTTTACAATGAATGGTAAACAATAAAATGCGACTGCCTGGAAAATGATTGTGGTGACAGAAAATGTTAAGTCGCCTGTGTTTCCAAACGATAATGACGCGCCGTGACTTTTAGCCTCTGAAAACAGGTTATGCACCCCGCCGATATTTTTAAATGCAGCAATCCCCACTATTAAGATGGCGGCAAACAGTAAAATATCCTTCAGAATCGAAATAATTGCAGGTGCCTTTACACCGGAAACCGAAATATAAATGTAAGCAATGATGCCGGCAATGAATACCGCAACTGCTGGAGGCAAATTAAACCCCAGTGCATTAAGTGCTACATTCAGCCCTTCAAACTGCAACTGTCCCCAAGGAATTAAAAAGATTAAATAAGAACAAGCCACGATGAGTTCAAGCGGGCGGCTGCCGAAATGACTTTTGAATAAATCCGGTGCTGTCATGGCGTTATATTTTTTCCCCGCTCGCCAGATGAGTGGTGCCAGGAAATAACCGATCGGATACGCCAATAAAATATAGCCGAGGAACCAAAGCCCATATCCGACTCCCTTTGCATAAATTCCGCCTGGGAAGCCGATAATCGTTCCAATACTGTACACTTCTCCGATGGCTAAAAAGAATAGGATGAAGCCGTTAAATGAGCGACCGCCTACCAAATAGTCTTCCATATTATCTTTTTTTGATTTATTGGAAGAACGAACTGCTAAGTACAGCGAAAAAATAAGAATCAAACTAAATATCACAATGGCCATTACGTTACTCCTCCCACTCTATTTCAGGATCTTTACTGTCAAAGAAAAACCAGGACATCGAAATACAAATTGAAGTCAATATAAACCACAAAAACATCCAAAAATACAAAATCGGAAAACCTAGAACAAACTGCTCGGAATTTCTGAATACGAGTATTCCGCTTACTATACCTACAAACGGAATGACTAACCCAATGAAGACATTGAGTGCTGTTCGTCGCGTCATCTTTATCCCTCCTTTACAAAATACGGTACAGTCATCATGATGTCCGTACCAGTTGAAATTAAGTATAATGAGAGGGAAGTAGAACGTCAATAGAAAATTTAGAAAATAAAAAAATAATAGTTTTAAGGAAGAATGAGAGGGTTTTTGGCGTGAATTTTGCATGTGAAGCAAAAATACCTAATTTTGTGGCAGGTCGCTTGAAATGATTTTTTTTGCAGTAAATGTGTAAGCAATCTAAAAAAAGAAGCGCAGGACGAAAAGACTGCCGTAAGTGAGTAGACGAAGATTAGGTTAGTAAAGTGATCAAGTTCCTTGCTTCTGCTTGGTCCTGGACAATCAGGCAGAAGTCAATTTTTTTTGCCGTATACTCGTCAATACTAGAAAAGACCCGCCAGCAATTTAAAGCTGGCGGGTCTTTCCTTATTATGACTTAAACCGTTCAATTGCCTCTTGCAGCCGTTCACTTAAATCCGTCAATGTCACTGCTGCATCCGTTACCGCGCCAATTGCTCGGAGCTGCTCTTCAGAAGAGGCACTCACTTCTTCGCAGGCGGCTGCGGTTTCTTGGGAAGTGGCGGTCATCGTTTGGATGGTGGACAGCACTTCTTCTTTGTGGATGCTGATTTGTTTAATTTCTTCCGTGACCAGATGAATGCTTTGCTGCATGTCGGCCATCAGGCTGGAAAGTTCTTCGAATGTCGTTTCGGTTTCTTGGACGACGACTCCCTGCTGTTTGAAGGATTCGATCGTTTCATGTAATTGATTGGCGACCATGTCGGATTCTTCTTGCAGTTCGCGAATGGTGCTGCCGACGTTTTCGGTGGATTGGGCAGTTTGTTCTGCAAGTGTGCGGACTTCATCTGCCACTACTGCAAAACCTTTGCCGTGTTCGCCGGCCCGTGCTGCTTCGATGCTCGCGTTAAGTGCAAGCAAATTGGTCTGCTTCGAGATATTCATGATGGTTTCCATGACCTGCCCGATTGCCTCCACTTTTTCGCCTAATGTCCGAGTTTGCTCTGATGTAGATCGCAGTGTCAGGCCGGTTGTTTCGAATGAATGCTTCAGGGCTGCCATTTGATCCTGGCCGCTCGCATTTTTCTCACCTGTTTGCTCGGCAATCTGCAGCATGGCTGCGGCATTATTGGTAATTTCATTGATTTGCTGACCTAAGGCATCTGTCCGGTCGGTAACATTTTCAGCATCTTCTGCTGACTTCGAAGCACCTTCTGCGATTTCATTGATCGCATGCGCTACTTCTGAACTGGCGGCGCTAGTTTCCTGTGCTGTCGCGCTCAAACTTTCCGAATTGGAACGGACATCTTCAGCTGATGTGCGGACGATATCGATAATGCCGCTCATCTGGTCAAGCATCAGGTCGTAATCATTCCCGAGTCTGCCGATTTCGTCTGTTGCGGTCATATTGGTACGGCCGGTCAGATCGCCTGAAGAGGCAGATTCCATATGCGACTGGATGTAACTGATTGGTTTCGTCGTGCGGTTGACCGCCACATACAATGCCGCGAATATGGCCAGCAGCGTGATCAGCGCGATGAAAAGTGTCATATTGCGCAGTTTGTTCGCGAGACTGCTCAATTGGCGTTCTTCATAGACGGCGCCTACTTTCCACCCGACATCCGGAAGTGTGGTATAGACCAATCGCTTGGCGATGCCATTTTCGTCTGTATACTCCACGATGCCATCGTCGTTTTTGTACATTTCTTTTACATATGTAAGCTGGCTGACGTCTTCTCCGGTTTTCGTAGGATGAGAGATAGCTGTGCCTTTCCCGTCAAGCAGCAGCGGGAAGCCGTTATAGCCGATACCTCGATTAATGATTTCATCCGTCAATGTTCCCAGCTGAATATCGAGCCCTGCCACACCTGTCACTTTGCCGTTTTCGACAATTGCTTTTGAAACGGAGATGACAATCTCGCCTGTCTGGTCATCTTCATAAGGTTCGATCCATTGTACGCTTTCTGGATTTTCCACCGCCATACTGAACCAAGGACGCGTTTCAGGTTCGTAGCCGGTTAGATCGGCATAGGGCATGATGAAGGAGTCACGGGTGGTGGATGAGTAATAAGCCGCAGATGTATCTGTATAGTACGTCAGGAACTCATCGAACTTCTCCTCCATCTCCTTGCCGCCTTTTGCAGCATCTTCCTTTTGCTTGAAAAGCGCAATCGCCTCATCGTCCGCTAATAAATTGAGACCGCTTTCATATTTGCTCAGAAATTGCTCGACACCAAAACCGATTTCATTCACGATGGCGTCGCTGGATTTCAGCGCATCCGCAATGGAATGCTTCTTTACTTGATTAGTTGTCAGAAAAGTCATGAGTGCAATGCCAATAACGAAAAAAATCATGACCGTAAATAGCAGTTTGGAGCGTATAGATTGAAACAATGTAAAACAATTCCTTTCTAGTCAATTCCGTTGCTATATAACTATATCATATATTTTTTTGATAGAATAGGACTAATTTTTGTGCTTGTGTGCCGCTTAATTCAGACAAATGGCGTGCCTGTGTGCCACACAATTTAGACACAATTCTGAAGAAAATATTATGCATAGACACCTAAAAAAATTTGGGTAAGTAGAGAAGAGCCAACACCTTCAGAAACGATTTTTATATGTAGTCTCTCTATGCAGAGAGTGCGGGGCGATATAATTTATCTATATACTCAATATGCAGGAAAGCATCCAGTCTTAGACAAAGAAAGAAGAAATCTGCTATTAGGTGATTAACTATTGAGGAGTTTTACTACTAATCAATAGGTTGGTTTCTTTGAGTGGTTTTTAAGTCGTAGTGTAAAAGAACGTTTTACTGCTGCGGAAATAAAAAAATCTATCAAACCAAAAGAATTAGTTAAGATAAATAACTGGGATTAGGCTACGAAAAGCATTCCACTACGGCGGAATGCTTTTTAGCTCATATGGAAACTGCAAAATGGGGATTCGCCGAAAAAGAGAAGAAGTTAATGTACGTGCTTTAGAAGTGCTTCATGCTCGATAGAACGTGAAGAGAGGACTGTGATGATTGCGTGCTGGCTGGTTTGTTTTTCTGACAGGTCTTTGACGTATTCATTTGTTTCCAAAACAGCTTGTTTAATTTGTGACTGCTCGTCCTGAAGGTTCTGAATATCTTGTTTCATTCCTGCGATATCTTGCTTCATTCCCTGGATATCTTGTTTCATTTCTACAATGTCTTGTTTGATACCACCGAGTTCTGATAAAATTTTCTTCAATAATTCTTCATTCATTTGTTTTACACCTCCTCTGTATTTCAACTATTATAGCATGTGATTCTTCATTCGCGAAGCAAATTTATATTGGAAAGTTTATAAGACAAGAATTGAGAAATGAGGGGAAATAGGGAGAGTTGAGAAAGTGGAGAGAGAACGTTATGTGATGTGTCTTTTTATAAGGCTTCCTTAATAGACCATGGCCGTCTGAATAATTTTGCTTTGATGGATTTACAAGTGGATTCCATTCTTTCCTGTATTATATGAGATAACTATTATTGGTTTAATAGCTATGAATGTCATACAAATACAAAAACCTGTCGAATTGCTCGACAGGTTTCTTCACGCTTTTTATAAGCAGGCTGCGCCTACGATGATCAGCAGGATGAATAATACGACAATCAAGGCAAAACCGTTGCCTGCGCCGCTGCCTGGCCTTTCACATCCAGCTCCGCCGCCACCGTATCCATATCCGCCAAATCCAAACATTTTGCCACCCCCTTCAATTTAAAAAGACCGAATCAATATCCGTACCCCATAAATCCTGCTCCTACAATGATTAACAAGATAAACAACACGACAATCATTGCAAAACCAAATCCTCCGTTGTAACCTGCTCCGCCGACTGCTTCACCCATAGTTACTTCACCTCCAAATGTGGAACTACCCTTATCCTATGCAAGAATTTTCAATTTGCCTTGGCTTTAGAAAAGAAATCTAGATACTTCTGAATAAAATTAAAAGATTGACCTTCAATTCAGCCTTATGCCTCTTTAATATGAATAAAGGAATTTAATAAAACTCAAGTTAGGTAAAATAAACTATATGAATGACGATTCATTCATGATACCTTATATGTACTAGATTGGAAATTATGGCAATATAGTGAGGGGGATATAAATGGATATTGAACAAATAAAAAAAGATGATTGGATACTGAAGAATAAAATCATGGGGCTGGCTTTTGGGATTGCAGCAGGTCTCGGCCTGCTGGCTCAGTTTATCCAAGGATCTTCGATGGAGATTATTTTAGCAGTTGCTATTCCTTTTGGGATTGCACTCATCCTGTATTTTTACTTCCTAATTACAAAGCATAAATTCATCACGAATGCATTGCCCATATTCTTATTGCTGATGAATTTTGCAATCGCCGCCGGAGTGATTTATTTTTCAGAAGCGAATTTAGGCTCTCTCGGAATTATCATTCTTTTGCTGGTTCTTGGGGGAATCCACGGAAAGACGTCAATCATGGCTTTCGGCTATATACTTAGTATGATTGCACTACTTTTAAACAATGCCTACTTCGTCGAGCCGGCGTTGGTGGCGGCAAGCGGTAAGAACCTTGTGCTGCTTCACTTCCTCGGAGGTGTCGTATTATTTTTAGTCGTACGTCAAAATTCACGAAATTTCAAACAGGTCGAGGAATATGCAGAATTGACAGCGGAAAAGATGCGTAAAGAAGAACAGATTGCTCAGAAGCTGGATGGAGCTGTAGAAAAAATCACAGCCAATCTGAGTCAATTGAAGGCAAGTTCTGATACATCTGTCTCTTCGCAGCGTGAAATGCTCGTAGCCATCAATGAAGTGAGCGGTGCGAGTCAGAATCAGGCAGATCATATTATGGAAATTGCGGAAAGTACAGAAGAAACTCACAGCTCAGTCACACGGATTTCGAAACAGATGGGGGATCTGGCCGGTCAGGCAGACGAAGCCGGACTGAAGGCAGAAGAGGGAACGCATCAAATTAATGAATTGAAGGGGCAGATCGACAACTTCTCCAAGTT
The DNA here is from genome assembly GCF_023707945.1 of Sporosarcina sp. NCCP-2331. Lineage (NCBI taxonomy): Bacteria > Bacillati > Bacillota > Bacilli > Caryophanales > Caryophanaceae > Sporosarcina > Sporosarcina sp. NCCP-2331. Next base: position 56,546 of record NZ_BRCD01000014.1, on the reverse strand, counting down.
CTTTGAAGAACTGGACGACACGTTCGCAATCCTTTCCAATAAAATCAAAGAAACCAATACATTCGCGAGCAACATTAAAGAAATCACCGAGCAGACCAATTTACTCGCACTGAACGCAAGTATCGAAGCCGCACGAGCGGGTGAAAAAGGGAAGGGCTTTGCAGTAGTTGCAGACGAAATCCGGAAACTTGCAGGTCTAACAGATGAAACGTTAAAGAAAATTGATTTGAATTTATCTGAAGTTAACACATTTAATGAACTGTCCGTCGGCAAACTTTCGGACGGCCTGAAACAAGTAGCAGAGCAAGTGAAAGTAGCAGACAATTCAAATCGTTCTTTCTCCGAGTTATTCGGAACAATGATCACGCTGCAGAATGCACTTCATGCATTTATGGATGACTTTGACCATATCGCCGATAGCAGTAAATCGGTTTCTGAGCACACAGTAGAATTCGCATCGGTCATTCAGGAAAGCACCGCAGCCATTGAAGAAATGAACGCCACGCTGACAGATTTGACGAATGAACAAGAACAGATTGCACTGTACATTACAGAAACCCATGAAGAAGCAGTGCAATTGCGAATGTAAGCTCAATAAAATAAAAGTAAAGTCAAAGAAGTGGAACCTTCGGGAACCACTTCTTTTTGTTTTGAATACCCATGAAGCAAGTTCAGGTGTCCAGCTCTGGAAATGCGGTTCTAAGCGGTTGCCTACTCTAAGAGAATTACACGGTGAATTGATTATCGTTTTTATTTCAGATGACTTCATTTCCAAAGTTTTTTGGAAGCCAAGTAAAAATGTGCTATAAAAGCTTATAACAAAAAAAGAAGAAAAAAGAATTTTCTAAATAAACTAATTTGTATTTGCTTTTTTTGAGATAAGGATTTACAATAGGGTGAAAGTTAGAGCGCCTTATAAGTATCAAGGTAAGCGCTTAATCTGAATTGCAGAAGGGTGAATAAATATATGAATAAAGTCAAATGGGGTATATTAGGAGCCGCAAACATTGCATATGATGAAGTAGTGCCAGCGATCCGCAGATCAATCAACGGAGAAGTTTCAGCTATCGCATCACGAAATATAGAGAGAGCAAACCGTTTTAATGTACCTGTTGTGTACAATAATTATGATGACTTGTTGAATGATGAGATGATTAATGCAGTTTATATTCCACTGCCAAATGCGTTTCATAAACAGTGGATTTTGAAAGCGTTAAAGAAAAAGAAACATGTACTGGTTGAAAAACCTGCAACGCTGTCTGTAAAAGATATGGAAGAAATCATAGTAGCTGCAGAAGAGAATAAGGCAGTGTTTATGGAAGCCTTTATGTACCAATTCCATCCACAGCATCAATTTGTAAAGAATTTGATGGACTCTGGGATAATTGGAGACTATCTACATGTCAAAGCCCATTTTTCGTTTATGCTTAATGGTGAAGAGGATATCCGTCTTAGCCGGGAACTTGGCGGGGGGGCATTTTGGGACGTAGGTTGTTATGGTGTACACGCATTAACACAAATAATCGGCATGAAACCGACCCAGGTCAGGATGGTTGGGAAAGTGCCGGAAAAATATCAAGTTGATACCGTTTCTGTTGCTTTTTATATGGATGAGGAAGGCCGGACAGCTGAAATTACTGCTTCGTTTGCAGGTTCCTTTTTGGATCGTTATGAGATTTTTGGTGAAAAAGGAACGATTGTTGCAGAAGCTGCATTCCGTCCTGACGTTACCGAAAATGGAGAAGGCGTTGTGAAGGTGCTTGATTTAAAAGGGCATGAAACTCAGAGAGAAACATTCGCGGGTGATCAATACTTACAGCAAATAGAACATTTCCAAAACGCTGTCGTAAATGATACAGAGCCGGTCTATAATGGTACGCATTCGGCTGAAGTTATTAATTGCATAGAAAAAGCATATCAATCACTCTACAATTCTTCTGAGCAAGTTACTATTAAAGAAAAATCGAGAACTTATTAAAGGCGATGAGATAGATTATGAAAGTTACAATTTATGATGTAGCGAAAGAGGCGAATGTTTCGATCGCAACGGTTTCAAAAGTGATAAATAATACAGGCAGGATTAGTGAAAAGACCAGACATAGAGTTAAAAATATAATGGAAGAGCTGGATTACCGGCCTAACTTAATAGCGTCTGCTTTAATGGGTAAGCAGACGAAAACTATTGGATTACTCATACCCGATTTAGTAAACCCGTTTTTTGCGGAATTGGCAAGAAGTATTGAGGATCGCGGACATCTTATGGATTACAATTTGGTGATCTGCAATACAGATTATGACCCAGAAAAAGAAGATAATTACTTATCACTGCTTAAGCAAAAGCAAGTAGATGGATTCATTTTAGCGTCAGGGTTCGAAAGTTTGGACAAAGTAGAACAACTGATGAAAGCCGACGTGCCAGTAGTAATTGTAGCACGAGACTTTCCAATGTTTTCAGTAGATGCAGTGGCGATTGACGATTTTATGGGCGGCTATTTGGCAGCACAGCATTTGACTGAACTCGGTCACGAACGTATAGGAGTAGTAGCGCGCAACTTATATAGTAATAGAGAAAGACTGCGGGGATTCAATTTTGCTTTGGAAGAAAAAGGGCTAGAACCACAATTAGATTACGTTTATACGGATGAAATTGATAATATTTTAGCTGGGAGAAAAATGGTCGATTTCTACGCATCAAATGACCAGATGCCTACTGCCATTTTTGCTTGTAATGATTTACTGGCATCAGGCGTAATTCAGAGAGCAAAAGAAATGGGATTGAGCATTCCAGATGACTTGTCAGTCGTAGGATTTGATAATACGTCAATCGTCTCAATTATTGAACCACCTTTAACTACAATTGCCCAACCGATTCAAAGTATGGGCAAAGAAGTAATGGACCTTATGATCTCTATAATTAAAGGAGAAAGGGAAGAGAAGGGTCGAATTACCCTGTTGCCAAATCTAGTAGTAAGGAATTCGACTAAAGAAATAAATAAGCAAATTTCAAAAACTATTGATTTTTCTGAACCGTCGTATTAGAATGTGATTTAAGTTATTTCATAACATTCAGTAAGCGCTTTCCTTGATGCAAATAAACGGAGGTATCGACTTCATGACTAGTAATTGCTTAGTTTCACAATCAGGAGGGCCTACTGCTGTCATTAATAACTCTCTCGTTGGATTGCTCGATGAGATGGAGGAACAACAATTCATCGGAAAAGTGTACGGAAGTTTAGGTGGCCTGCACGGATTAATCTCAGAAGACTTTGTGGAGTTATCCACCCTCTCATTTAAAAAAAGAATTCAGTTGCGTTCTACTCCAGGCGCTGCGCTGGGCACATGCCGACACAAGCTGACAGAGGATGAGGCTGAGCAGATCATAACAGTGCTAAAGAAATACAATATTCGCTACTTTTTTTATATCGGCGGCAATGGTTCCATGCAAATTGCCCGAATGATTGAAGAGGCGGCCTCTATTCTTGGTTATAGCTTAGTGGTGATCGGTATACCGAAATCTATAGATAATGATTTGCTGGAAACGGATCATTCCCCTGGCTACGGCAGTGCGGCAAAGTTTTTGACTACTTCCTTACTTGAGATGCAGATGGATGCGGCAAGCTATCCGAATAACAGCCGGGTGACGATTATCGAAACAATGGGAAGACATACGGGTTGGCTGGCCGGGGCTTGTGCACTTGCAAGAAATGAAGAACACAGCCAAACAATGATTTATATACCTGAAATACCTTTTAATTTAGATGACTGTATTGGAAAAGTTATAGAAACCCATAAAGAAAATCGAAATAGTTTCCTGATTGTATCAGAAGGTATTGTAAATGCTGATGGTACGTTGGTTAACAAAGAAATCGGCGAGCTGGAATATGATCCGTTAAATCGGGCAAAACTGGGAGGAGTCACCACCCACTTACAAGAACAAATTGAAAACCAGACAGGAATACAGACCCGGTCGATCACGCCGAGTATCTGGCAGAGAAGCAGTATTTTGCTATCTTCTAAGACTGACGCTGAGGAAGCGTACGAGGCAGGGAGAACTGCTTGGAAGTTGGCGATAAAAGGCTATACAGGAATCATGGTTGGTATTGATCGAATTAATTCAGCGAATGAAGACTATCGAATTGAGTTCAATCCTAAAATGCTGATTGATGTAGCAAATAAAGAAAAGCATATTCCAATTGCATGGTACGATCAAGAGAAACATACGATGCAGGAAGAGTTTCTACAATATATTCGTCCATTAATACAGGGGGAAGTGCAAATTCCCATGGAGAATGGTCTCCCTCTTTATGAAGTTATATTATGAAATCAAGCATTTTTGAAAAAGCGCTTACCCAGAAAGGAATGATTATTTGTCTAATCAAGTAACATGCGCGGTTATCGGTGTAGGAAGGTTGGGAATCATTCATGCCGAAAATCTGGTGATGAATATTGCAGAAGCAAACGTTAAGTATATTGCGGCCTCCAGAGAAGAATCGGCAAAAAAAGCGGCTCAGGCATTAGGCGTAGATTTATGGACAAATGACCTGGATGTAATATGGCAGGATGAAACAGTAAATGCCGTGATTATTGCCACACCAACACATACGCATGCCGAACTGATTTTGAAAGCTGCAAAACATAAAAAGCATGTATTTGTCGATAAGCCGCTTACCAGCACGGTTGAAGAAGCAGATACGGTGATTAGCAGTGTAAAGGAAAACAAAATTATATGCCAGGTAGGCTTTATGAGAAGATTTGCACCCGCATATGTTGAAGCCAAAAAAAGAATAAATAGAGGAGATATTGGTAAACCGATTCTTTACCGCGGTGTCAGCAGAGACCCGGGGTCTCCTCCCGAAAGTTATATTAAGACAAGTGGTGGCATTTTCTTGGACCTTTGCATACATGACTACGATATAGCTCGATACTTGATGGACAGTGAAGTGGATTCTATTCAGACTTTTGGGACAGTGCAAATGCATCCTTTTATGAAAAAGTATACAGACGTCGATCAATCTTTATCCCATTTAGTTTTTACAAATGGGTCAACTGCAGTAATAGAAGGAAGCAGGAACTCCTCATACGGTTATGATATTCGGGGGGAAGTGCTGGGAACAGAAGGAATGATAGAAATTGGTTCTATTCAGCAATGCGACAATCTGCTGCTCAAAGACGGCTATGAATATTTTGAGAACATCCCCGACTTTCCGAGCTATTTTCGAGAAGGGTTTCTAAATGAGATGGAACATTTTATTGAATGTGCCGGACATGGCCACGAGCCACTGGTTAATGAGTTGGACGGAAAAATTGCTTTACAAATCTCTGAAGCTGCAAGAGAGTCATTTGAAAAAAATAAAAAAATACATATAAACAGGAGTGAAGAAAATGAAGACAGTTAGACTAACCATGGCACAGGCTTTGCTGAAGTTTTTGGATAATCAGTACATCTATTTTGACGGTGAGGAACGTAAATTTGTCAAAGGAGTTTTTGGAATATTTGGTCACGGAAATGTGACTGGCATGGGAGAGGCTTTAGAAAACCACACGGGTGATCTCACGTACTTGCAAGGAAAGAACGAACAAGGAATGGTGCATACCGCAACTGCTTATGCTAAACATAAAAACCGATTGGAGATTTATGCCTGTACTTCATCGGTAGGACCCGGAGCTCTAAATATGGTGACTGCTGCAGCTACTGCGACAGTTAATAGAATTCCTGTGCTTCTGCTCCCTGGTGATACGTTCGCTACACGCCAGCCCGACCCGGTTTTGCAGCAAATTGAAGACCCGACTGATTATACCATTTCATCCAACGATGCGTTTAAACCGGTAAGTAAATATTGGGATCGCGTATCGAGACCCGAACAATTGATGACCGCAGCTCTTAATGCAATGCGGGTGCTGACTGATCCGGCTGATACGGGAGCTGTGACTTTAGCATTGCCGCAAGATGTTCAGGCTGAAGCATATGATTATCCGGTAGAATTCTTTAAGAAAAGAGTTCACTATGTCGACCGCCGAATTACATCAGACGAGTCGATTGAGCGTGCCGCCAAATTGATTATGTCTAAAGAGAGACCTATCATTATCGCCGGGGGCGGAGTACATTACTCGCTTGCAACGGATGAATTGGCCGCTTTTGCAGAAAAGTTCAAAATCCCGGTAGGTGAAACGCAGGCAGGGAAAAGTGCGTTGGCATGGAATCACGACTACAACATGGGAAGTATTGGATCAACCGGATCACTGGCTGCAAACAAATTGGCAAAAGAAGCTGACTTGATTATTGCAGTGGGAACGAGACTGACAGATTTCTCAACATCTTCAAAAGTTGCATTTGCCAATCCTGATGTTGAGTTCCTTAATATTAATGTCAGCAGTATGGACGCCTTGAAAATGGAATCGCAGGCTTTAGTTTCAGACGCTAAATTAGCTCTTGAAAGATTAAGCAACGTCTTGGAAAAAAAGGAATATGTCAGCGCTTATGATAATGGGAGACTTGAGCGTTTAAAAGTAGAATGGGATCAGATTGTTGATAAATATTATTCTGCCGAAGCAGAAAACGGGCTGGCTCAAACAGCTGTTCTTGGAACCATCAATAATACGATTGGAGATAACGCTATTATTACTTGTGCGGCCGGCAGCATGCCTGGTGATTTGCATCGTTTATGGCGAAGCAAGAATCCAAAAACCTATCACATGGAATATGGATTTTCATGCATGGGTTATGAAATCGCAGGTGCTCTTGGTGTGAAAATGGCCGCAGATAAGGACGAGGACGTATATGCCTTTGTCGGTGACGGCAGCTATCTTATGCTTCATACCGAATTAGTAACGAGCATCCAAGAAAACAAAAAAATTATAATTCTGCTGCTGGATAACAATGGTTATCAGTGTATCCATAATTTACAGGTAGGGCAGGGCAGTGAAGGGTTCGGCAATGAATTCCGATATCGTTCAGAAAAAGATAACCGGCTGTCAGGTGATTATTTCACAATTGATTTTGCTGCAAATGCGCGGAGTCTGGGTGCTAAATCCTATACTGTACGAACAGAGGAAGAACTGAAAGATGCATTAGCCAAGGCAAAGGAAGAGAAAATCACTACTCTAATTGACATTAAAGTGTTGCCGGGCACAAGTACAGAAGGATACGAATCTTGGTGGCATTTAGGGGTGGCAGAAGTTTCAACTAGTGAAAAGGTTCAAAATGCATATCAGGAGATGGAGAAAAAGAAACAAGAAGCCAGAAAGTATTAATCATTGGAGGTTATGGAAATGTCAAAACTACAAGTGAAACCAAATCAAACAGCCGATCAAAACGGAAATCTGCTGCGTATCACGCCTGAATCGGCGGGCTGGGAGTACGTGGGATTTGAAGTATATAAACTTGGTAAAGGCGAAATATTTCAGCAGGAAACAGGCGATAGGGAGATGGCGGTCGTATTGCTTTCAGGTAAGGCAGATGCTTTTACTAAACATAAAGAATGGAAGAATATCGGAGAGCGCATGAGTGTCTTTGATGACACAGCTGCCTATACTGTCTATATTCCGAATGATGATAATATGAAATTAGTGGCACAAACAGATGTGGAAATTGCTGTTTGTACCGCACCGGGAAAAGGAACCTATGAAGCAAGGTTGATTGAGCCGAAAGATGTAGATGTGGCAAAACGCGGTTCCGGTCATATGACAAGGGAAATACATGGCATCATACCAGAAGACCAGCCGGCTGACAGTCTGTTCGTTATTGAGGTGTTTACTCCAGCTGGTAATTGGTCCAGTTATCCACCACATAAGCATGACACGGAAAACTTTCCGGATGAAACATATTTAGAAGAAACATACTATCATAAAATTAATCCGGCAGATGGCGGGTTTGCGATTCAGCGGGTCTACACTGATGACCGGACGCTCGATGAGACAATCATTGTAAGTGACGGAGATTCGGTTATGGTTCCGAAGGGTCATCATCCATGTTCCGCACCTCCAGGCTATGAATTGTATTATCTAAATGTCATGGCTGGTCCAATTCGTAAATGGCGGTTTACCAATGATCCAGATCATGAGTGGTTAACGAAGTAATAATACATGAAGTGCAGCTGTCAGCAAAGCGCGGGACTGCACTTTAAGATAAAAGGCCGGAGGTTATTACATGGGATTAAAAAACACATCATTTAAACTGGGAATTCATCCAATCAACTGGGTTGGTGAAGATGTACAGGAACATGGGGATTTCTATGAATATGACCAAGTGATGGAGGAGATCTCGTCATTGGGGGTCAAGGGAACAGAAGTCAGTAGAAAGTTTCCGAAAGACCCGAATGAATTAAAAAAGGCATTAAACAAGTATGGCTTGTCACTGACAACACAATGGAAATCAGTATTCTTCACAGATCCTTCCCGTCAAAAAGAGGAACTAGATGCATACAGGAAACATGTGCAATTCTTAAAGTTATTCGACTGCAAGGTTGTTAGCACAGCAGAAATCGGCGGATCGATGTTAAATCAAGATCCAACCCGTAAGCAGGATGAGACATTTGTTGAACATCTGAAAGAAGACCAGTGGAATTATCTTGCGGAAGGTTTAAATAAAGCCGGAGAAATCTGCCAAGAGTATGGTATGGATTTAGTGTACCACCATCATGCAGGTACAGTAGTAGAGCAGCCATCCGAAATCGATAAGCTGATGGAAATGACCGATCCCGCATTAGTATCTCTTTTATATGATACGGGCCATGCTTTATATGGGACAAATGACCCTGTTGAACTCTTGCAAAAATACTATGATCGAGTGAAATATATTCATTTGAAAGATATCCGGAAAGATGTACTTGAAAAAGCACTATCAGAAAAATATAGTCTTAGAAAGTCACTGCGCAGTGGGTTATTTACCGTACCTGGAGATGGCTGCATTGATTTTACATCTATTATAAAAATAATGATGGAACATAATTATAACCGTTGGGCACTGATAGAGGGAGAACAAGATCCCTTAGAACATAATCCTTATGATTATGCTGAAAATTCGATACATTATTTACAGCAAATCGTTGACCAAATCAATCAAGAGAACTACACAAAAGCAAATAACTAAAAGCTAAGGAGGATGAGAAATGAAAGGTAATGTAAAAGTCGCCGTATTGGGTCTCGGACGTCTCGGATACTGGCATGCTCAAAATATCGCCACAAAAATCCAAGGAGCAGAGGTAGTACAGGTGGTCGATCCACTGGAAGGCCGAGCAGAGCAAGTAGCTAAAGAGCTGGGTATCTCGAAGTGGTCTACTGATGTCAACAGTCCATTTACAAATGATGAGATTGATGCGGTAGTAATTGTTACACCGACTGATGTACATGCTGAAATGATTAAAAAAGCAGCAGAGAATGGCAAGCATATTTTCGTAGAAAAGCCATTGACCAGTAACTTACTGGAGGCTGATGGAGTAATCCAATCAATCGAGGAGCATCAAGTGCTTTGCCAAGTAGGCTTTATGAGAAGATTCGATCCTGCGTATGTGGAAGCTAAAAAAAGAATTAAAGCTGGGGATATTGGAAAACCACTATATTTTAAGGCAGCAAGTCGAGATGGAAATGTTCCTCCTGAGCAATTTATAAAACATAGTGGCGGAATATTCCTGGATGTAGCAATTCACGATTATGATATAGCCCGCTTCTTAATGGAAGACGAAGTGCACTCTATTTTAAGCACCGGAAATATTTTAAATGAATCCAATCAGTTCATGGAGAAATATCAGGATGTTGATCAGGGACTGTCTACGATCCGCTTCAAATCGGGTGCAGCAGCAGACATTGAGACGATGCGCATTGCTCCATATGGCTATGATATTCGCGGAGAAGTCATAGGTACAGAAGGCGCTATCCAGATCGGTTCTATGAGAACTAATGATATCCGTATACTTCGTGCGAATCAAACCAGCTATGACTTGGTACAGGACTTCCCGACACGTTTTCAAGAAGCATATCTATTGGAAATGATTCATTTCATACAGTGCATCCAAACCGGAGAACAGCCGAAATGCAACGCGTTGGACGGAAAGAAAGCATTGGAAATCGCAACAGCAGCAACCCGTTCATTCAGAAATGGGGAGACGGTATTATTACGGAACATCGAAGAGAAAATTCTAGGCTGACAAGAACTGCAATCGGCAACTGACAGGACGAATGATATGAAAGCGCTTCATCTGCCGAACAGAATGTCCAGCTGTAAAAAATCATCAAGTTTCCTAAGTAAACTAAAGAGGTGAGGCAGGATGTTACTAGAATTAAAAGGAATATGCAAATCGTTTTCAGGAGTCCAAGTGTTAAAAGATATTGACATCCAAGTAGAATCCGGAGAAATCCATGTCTTGCTGGGCGAAAATGGCGCTGGAAAGTCTACAATCATTAAAATTATTACAGGCGCCTACTCCAAAGATGAAGGGGATCTCAGATGGAAAAATGAGGAGCTGGTGGTCAGTAAACCTAGTGACTCTATCGATGCAGGGATTGGCACTATTTACCAAGAATTAAATCTAGTTCCCGAATTGTCGGTAATGGAAAATATATTCCTTGGTAATGAAAAGAAATCTGGCGGAAAATTTTCGCTGCTTGACAGGAAGAAAATGCGAGAAGAAGCAAAAGCTATTATGGAAACACTTGGTCAAAGAGTGGACCCTGACACATTGGTCAGTGAATTAGGTGTGGGCCAGCAACAATTAATCGAGATTGCTAAAGCGCTTTCCTTGAATTGTGAACTCATTATTATGGATGAGCCCACTTCCAGCTTAAGTGAAAGAGAAGCAGAACAATTACTACAAACAATTGAACGATTAAAAAATCAAGGTATGACAATTATCTATATTTCTCACAGATTGGAAGAAATCAAACGAATTAGCGACAGAATTACGATCCTGCGAGATGGCGCTAAAATTGCTACTGTCGATACGGCAACCACCAGCATCGACAAAATGATTTCTTTAATGGTAGGGCGTTCACTTGATAATAAATTCCCTAAACATGAATTCAAAAAAGGAAAAGAAATCTTACGAGTTAAGGATATGCAGTTAACTGCTGACTCTCCAGTCATCAACTTCACTGCATACCAAGGAGAAATTCTGGGGATATCCGGATTGGTAGGAGCAGGAAGAACAGAGTTGGCAAGGGCAATATTTGGTGCGGATACAATCTATAGAGGCGAAACCTATATAGACGGTGAAAAGCAAGTAATCCGCAATCCGATAGATGCCATAAAGGCAGGACTTGCATTCATTACAGAGGATAGAAAGGAAGAAGGGTTGTTTTTAGATCAGTCGCTTATCTTTAATAAAACTATCTCCAATATTAATAACGTTAAGAGAAACGGTTTGATCAATGTCAGCAGGCAAAGGGAAATCGCTAATAAGTATGTTAAAGAATTAAGTATTCGTCCCAATAATGTTGATTTAATGACCAGACATCTTAGTGGTGGAAACCAACAAAAAGTAGTAATTGCTAAATGGCTGTTCACTGACGCACGAATATTTATATTCGATGAACCTACCCGCGGAATAGATGTCGGGGCCAAGGTAGAAGTATATAATCTGATGAATTATTTAGTCGAGAATGGGGCTGGCGTTATCGTAATATCTTCTGAGCTTCCTGAAATACTTGGGATTTCGGATAGGATATTGGTGATGAATGAAGGAAAGATTAGCGCAGATCTTGATCGTATAAATGCTGATCAGGAAATTATTATGAAAGCTGCAACAGGAGGTCATTGAATGGCAGAACAAAATGGTTTAAGTACGGTAGAAACGGTTGAATTGCCAAAGGAAAAACGTAAATATAACGTGAAATACATTGTCAATAAGTTTGGAGCATTATTCGGTTTATTAATTTTGACGATTGTTTTGTCAATTCTTTCGCCTAGCTTCTTAAAAGTTGATAACTTGATGAATATTGCAAGACAGTCCTCCATCAATGCATTGCTTTCTATCGGGATGCTATTACCGATTCTAACAGCTGGAATTGATTTGTCAGTTGGCTCCATACTGGCAATTTCAATTGTCATGACAGGAGTAGTTTCCGTAACATGGGGCTTTTCCCCGATAATCGGTATCATCGTTTGTTTGGCAGTTGGCGCGCTGGCAGGCTTGTTGAATGGTTTGCTGCTTACAAAATTGCGCTTGCCTCATCCATTCATTTCTACTTTGGGAACAATGAATGTCTTCAGAGGATTGGCGCTGATCATCACAGGAGCCTCCCCAATTTTCGGCTTCGCCTATTTGATTAACTTCACTGGGTCTGAAAGTGTAGGGGTCATTCCGGTTAGTTTCATTTTAGTATTAATTATTTGTGTTATCTTCCATGTGTTCTTAACCAGATCATCTACGGGCAGGTATATTTATGCCATAGGCGGTAATAAAGAGGCGGCAAGACTTTCAGGTATTCCGGTCGACAAAGTACTTATTAAAGTCTATACAATTAGTGGATTGATGGCGGGTCTTGCTGGTCTTGTTCTAATTGGAAGAACAAACGCTGCATCACCGATTGCCGGACTTACCTACGAGCTTGACGCGATTGCAGCCGTTATTATCGGCGGAGCCAGTTTTTTTGGAGGAGTAGGGACGGTCTGGGGAACGTTAATTGGTGCCATGATCATCGCAGTTTTACGAAATGGTCTCAACCTATTGGGCACATCAACCGATGTCCAAACAGTTGTGATCGGGGTTGTCATTATTTTGGCAGTGTATGTTGATGTGTTACGCAGAAGGTCTAAAAATTAACTCACCAATTATCCCTTAGAGGAGGAATATAAATAATGGGCAAAAAATTTCTGTTTACTTTACTGTTATGCATTACTCTGTTAGCTGCATGTTCACAAGATGACGACTCAAAAGTAACGGTTAATGCTGATTCAGGAGACGGTAAAAAAATCGGTGTGGTTCTAATGTCACTGAACTCTGAGTACTGGAAGATCCACGTGGCTGGAGCGAAGAAGGCTGCAGAAGAGTTGGGAGTCCAAGTCGATATCTTAGGCCCTACCGAAGAAACCCTATATGAACAGCAAGTCAAGATGGTGGAAGATTTAGTGTCTTCTGATGTCGATGGATTGGTCGTTGCGCCCAGTTTGCCGGAAGCAATGTTGCCTATTCTTGAAAAAGCCAGTGCAAAGAGCATTCCTGTCGTTTTAGCTGATTCCAATGTGGACGGCTTTGATAAGCGGGTCACCTTCATAGGAACGGAAAACTTTGATGCTGCATTTAAAGGCGGAGAATTCATTAGCGATCAATTAAAAGAAAATGACAAGGTATTAATCGTAAGAGGTCAAATGGGTGCTAAAGTTCATGATGAGCGCACTGAAGGTTTTAAGGCGGCTTTAGAGGATAAGAACATTCAATTTATCATACAGGATGCCCAGAGTGATCGCGTGAAAGCAGTAAATATTGTTGAGAATACACTGACCGCCGATCCGGATATCAAAGCTGTTTTCGCAACATCAGATGAAATGGCACTCGGTTCGTATAAAGGATTGGAGAATAAAAATAGCACCAAAATCCCATTGATTGGATTTGATGGAACGCCAGATGGTCTACAGGCAGTCGTAGATGGGAAATTGATTGCTAATATTGCCCAGGATCCTTACCAAATGGGCTATTTGGGAGTTCAATCAGCTTATAAAGCAATGAACGGCGAGACGGTGGATGAGCGAATTGATTCTGGAGCCGAAGTATACACAATTGATAATGCGGAAGAACGACTAAAAGAAATTGAAGGATATTTAGGAAAATGAACAAGATTTCTGTATGCAGCTGGATATTTGGTGACCAGCCGATAGAAAAAACGATTCGAACGATTGACAGTCTGGGCTATCAATCAATTGAAATAGCGGCATCCGAGGCAGTTAATCAAACTTCGAAAATCAAATCGATTCTGAAAGATACAGATCTGATCATCGGTGGAATGACAGGGGATGCCTCCTGGCCGGATGAAACAAAAGATTTATCCAACCATAATTCAGATTATCGGAATAAAGCGGTGTCTTATTTTCAAGAACAAATTAAGACAGCGGGAGAGCTGGCTGCCGATTATATTGTGATCTGTCCTTCAGCAGTTGGGAAGATTACATCGCCGATAGAGAAAGATGAGAATTGGCAGCGCGCCCTTGATTCCGTGAAGAAACTGAGTGAAACGGCTGCAGCTGAAGACATTGACTTAATTATAGAACCTATAAACCGCTATGAAAGTTCTTTGCTGAATTCGGCAAATGATGCCTGCAGGTTTGTCAGTGAGATAAAACACACTAATGTAAAAATGCTGGTTGATACATTCCATATGAATCTTGAAGAAGAAGATCTTATTCAAGCCATATTCGATTCAGCCGATCAGTTAGCAGTATTTCACGTTGCGGACAATAACAGAAAAGGCTTAGGAATGGGGCATCTTGATTTTCCCGCTATCTTTACTGCATTAAAAACAATTCAGTATGACGGGCCGGTAGTATTGGAGTGTCTGGTTCCCAGCGGAAGTCCTTTCGAAGCGAATTCATCAAAGAACCTCCAATTAACAGAGTATCTGAAAAGTTCGTTGAAGATACTAAATCAATATATTTAATACATGCACAGTCAGGAGGAAATATTATGTTAGCAGCTGTCTTTGAAGATATCGGGAAACTATCCCTGCAAAATAAGAATATCCCCGAAATTGAAAGTGACAATCAAGTAAAGGTTAAAGTGGAGGCAGCAAGTATTTGCGGTTCGGATATCCATATTTTATCGGAACCTCCGACTCATCCGGCTACCACGGGAATCATTCAAGGCCATGAATTTATTGGAGAGATCGTAGAGATTGGGAAAAACGTTCGAAATGTAGCTGTCGGTGACCGTGTAGTGATAGATCCCACAGTAGTTTGCGGTGATTGTTTTTATTGTAAGTTGGGCAAGCAGAACTTATGTGAAAACTTCTCGACTATTGGTATTTTTGAAAATGGGGGATGGGCTCCATACAGTGTGATCCCTTCGCAGAATGTTCACCGGATATCAAAAGAGGTTCCGGCAGAAGTGGCTGTTCTGGCAGAACCATTATCCTGCGTCATTAATGGCAGTGAAAAATTGCAAATGAGCCCTGGAGATAGTGTGGTCATTTTAGGGGCGGGTCCGATGGGTCAATTATTTACTCAGGTCCAAAAAAGTACTGGAGCAGGTAAAGTAATAGTGGTTGATTTATCTGACTATCGCTTGAATTATGCAAAGGAATCGGGAGCTACACATACAATTAATCCTAATGAGCAAAGTGTTGAAGAGTTGGTTCATGAAATAACACAGATAGGCGCAGATATCGTAATAGATTGTGTGGGTGTGTTATTTGATCAAGCACTTGATTTAGTACGGAAAGGCGGAAAAATCCTATTAGTAGGAATGAATGAGAATGCAAGACCTCCTATTAAGCAATTTAAAATTACTCAAGAAGAAATCACGGTATATGGAACCATTATACAAAACAATCATTTCCCAAAAGTTATTAAGATTTTGGAATCAGGTATGCTGAAATTAGATCACCTGATCACCCATCAGACGAATTTAGGAAATATACATGAAGCGATAGATATCATGAGAACTGGAGAAGCTATTAAAATTATCGTCTATCCGGAAAGCGAAGGAGAGGATTAAATGAAAAAGAAGCTTTTCTTATTAATTATAAGTGCTGTTCTTTTGCTTGTCGCTGCGTGCAGTGGCACAGAAGGCAACGCAGAAAGTTCCTCTGGCGGAGATGAAAAACAAAGTGGTAAACCGACTGTGGCGGTAGTGCTGAAAGGAGCGGATCAAGAATACTTTAAACTTGCAGAAGCAGGAGCTAAGCAAGCGTTTAAAGATTTTGATGTAAATGGGAAGTTTTTAGCAGCATCTACTCAAACAAAGGAACAGGAATTAATTAATATCTTGGAAGACTTACTAACAGACAAACCCGACGCGCTTGTAGTGATGCCGAGTACAGAGTCAGCCATTCCCACTTTATCTAAGTACACAGATAAAGATATACCGGTATTATTGATCGATACCAATTTGAATTGGGATGAAAAACTTACCTATATTGGCATAGATAATTATACTGCCGGACAAAAAGCGGCAGAGCACTTAGCATCCCTTTTATCCAAAGGTGATGAGATTGCTATTCTAGAAGGTGTCTCAGGCGCGGCTGTTAACGAAGAACGAGTGCGTGGTGTAAAAGATTATATGAAAGAAGCCGGCATTAAAATTGCAACTTCCCAATCAGCTGATTTCGACCGGACCAAAGCAGTCAATACAATGGAAAACATTTTAACAGCCAACCCGGGAATTAAAGGGGTATTCTCTGCAAACGATGCCATGTCATTAGGTGCTTTGAAAGCAACAACCTCTAATGGAGTCAACATTCCCATTGTCGGCGTCGATGGTACAGCAGATGGCTTAGAATCCATTGCAGCGGGTGAAGTAACAGCTACTGTAGGCCAGAACCCATATAATATGTCATATTTGGGAGTTGAAAATGCACTGAAAGCGATTAAGGGCGAATCAGTAGATAGAGAAATTGACAGTGGAATTGAATTGATTACTGAAGAAAATGCAGCAGAACATTTAGAGAAAGTGAAAGAAATGCTTGGGAAGAAGTAAATGTCCGGATCAGCTCACTGCATGTCTGCTAGAATGCGGTGGGCCTGGAATATAAACTATTTAGTAAGATAGAGGCAGGTGTTAGCAAGTGCGGAGAGTAACTACGCTTGGAATTATCGGCGCGGGACGTATTGGCAGATTGCATGCTGAAAATATCATCACAAATCCAAATATCAAACTAAAATCAATATCTGACATCTTTCTTGATAGTATGAAGGATTGGGCAGAGGAATTAGGAATCGAACAGATCGTCGCAGATTATAAAGACATAATTGAAGACGAGGAAATTGATGCGGTATTCGTTTGTTCGCCAACGAGCACACATGCTGGGATTATTAAGGAAGCCGCTTCAAAAGGAAAACATATTTTTTGCGAAAAGCCCATTAGTTTTTCAACAGAAGAGACCAAAGAGGTACTGGAAGCTGTTGAATCTGCAGGTGTTAAATTTCAAGTAGGTTTTAATCGGCGATTTGACCGGAACTTTTCCAGGATCCATTCAATTGTAAAAGAAGGCGGCATTGGCAGTCCGCAGATGATTAAGATTACATCAAGGGATCCGGCGCCGCCCCCCGCAGAATATATTTTGAAGTCAGGCGGGTTATTTTTTGACATGGCTATCCACGATTTTGACATGGCAAGATATCTTGCCTGCAGCGAAGTAGTGGAAGTCTTTGCCACAGGAGCTAATCTGGTTGAGCCGTATATAAAAGAAGCAGGCGATATTGATACGGCGATCATTACATTGAAATTCGAAAATGGTGCGCTTGGGGTGATTGATAATAGCAGAAAAGCTGTTTATGGCTATGATCAGCGAGTAGAGGTCTTTGGTTCGGAAGGAAATTTGACGTGTGATAATGATCGGAACTCAAGCGTGGAGTTGAGTACGGAAAATGGTTCATTAAAGGATCCTTTAAAACATTTTTTCCTGGAACGCTACGAAGAGGCTTATCATAAAGAAACCATTGCCTTTATTGATTCCATACAGAACGATCTGCCGTTAGTGTGTAGCGGATTTGATGGCTTGCAGGCAGAAATCATTGCAAAAGCTTCCAAGACTTCATATGAACAAGGACGACCGGTTAAAATCGGAACAATAGATTTGTAAGGTAAAGCGCTTAATCTAATTTGTAAGCTAGGAGGAATTACGATGACCATGACGATGAAAGATTTACAGGTAAAAGCGATACTGGCACGAAAAAATGTTATAGAAACCGTACATTTTGCAGGTGCAGGGCATGTCGGCGGACCTATGTCGGCTATAGATTTAATGACATACTTATATTTTGAAGAAATGAATATCGATCCAGAACAGCCGAAAGATCCGGATCGTGATCGTTTTGTTTTATCTAAAGGTCACTCTGCTATCGGTCTGTATGCAGTACTGGCACAGAGGGGATATTTACCCGAAGAAGAATTAAAAACTTTTGATTCTTTGAACTCACGTCTGCAGGCTCATCCTGACATGAAGACTCTGCCTGGACTGGATATGTCAACAGGCTCTCTTGGACAGGGTATTTCGGCAGCTGTTGGAATTGCCTTGGGCGGAAAGTTACAGGAGAAAACATTCAGAACTTACTGCATAGTAGGGGACGGAGAATCACAAGAAGGTCAAGTATGGGAAGCAGCAGATATTGCTTCCAAATATCAACTGGACAATCTGGTAGGAATACTCGATTACAATAAATTACAGCAATTCGGCTGGAATGGCGAAAGCGGTGCACGTGAGATTCCAGTGGAAAATCCGCATAAGCGCTGGGAAGCATTTGGCTGGCATGTAATCACAATTGACGGCCATAACTTCTCAGACATGGAAGCCGCATTTAATGAAGCAAAAGAAATTAAAGGGAAGCCTACTATGATCATTGCAAATACTGTAAAAGGTAAAGGGATCAGCTTCATGGAAAATGCATACCTCTGGCACTCGAGAATTCCGACAGATGACGAATTAGCAAATGCATTAGAAGAACTAGAGACGGAGGGATCATCTAATGAAAAGTCTATTATCAGATAAAAAAGAAACTATGAGAGATATATTTGGAGCGAAAATTTTGGAGCTATCACAGAAAGACAAAAGAGTCTACGCAGTGGATGGAGACTTGGCAAACAGTACAAAAATCGATATCGTGGCCCATGAGAATCCGAAGAAATTTTTACAGATGGGTATCGCCGAACAAAACATGTTAAGCGTATGTTCAGGCCTGGCAACTACAGGCCTGCAGCCGTGGGCAGTGACCTTTGCTGCTTTTCTCTCAAAACGGGCGATTGATCAAATACAGGTACAGATTGCACAGCCGAATTTGAATGTAAAAATGATTGGCGCATACAGCGGGTTACTAACAGGTCTGACTGGTAAAACACATCAGGCACTTGAAGACATAGCGATTTTCAGGACTTTGGCCAATATGACTGTGTTAGCACCGGCTGACAGCACAGAAGTCGAGAAAATGATGGAATTTGCAAATGAATATGACGGTCCAGTATATATACGTCTGGCCCGCGATCCATATCCCGTTATCTTTTCTGATGATTACCAGTTTAAAGTGGGCAAAGCGGTCAAACTGAAGGAAGGAAATGATGTAACGATCATTTCTACAGGGACAGAAACCAGCCGTGCAATTGAAGCTGCAGAATCACTTGAAAAAGAAGGGGTGTCTGTCGCCGTACTTCACATGCCGACGATTAAGCCGCTTGATAAAGAAGCAATTATCGATGCTGCGAAAAATACACACGCGATTGTCACTGCAGAAGAACATAGCATTTATGGCGGTTTGGGGAGTGCGGTTGCCGAAGTTCTCGTCGAAGAGATACCGGTACCAATGCAGCGGGTCGGAGTAAAAGATGTCAATGCCGAGTCGGCTCCCAATGAAGAACTTCTACAAAAGTACGAGATTGACAGCATTCATATCGAATCAGCAGTAAGGAAGGTCCTGAAAAAAAGTAAGCAAAGGAGACAGATCAGATGACTTCAATTCAAACATCAATTAATCAAGAAAAACTATTTATTAATGGAAAATGGATAGAAACTGACGAAAAAATGAGTGTATTGAATAAATACACTCAAGAAACCTTTGCAGAAGTCAGTGTGGCGGATGAAAGATTAGTCGATGAAGCGGTCCAGGCGGCTGAGAAGGCATTCAAAAAAACTCCATTTGAAGTGGAAAAGCGTGTCAGTATATTGACGAAAGCTGCGGAACTCCTGCTAGACCGCAAACAAGAATTAGCTGAGATCATTGCAAAAGAGGGAGGAAAACCGTTAAGCGATGCGTTGATTGAGGTGACTAGATCTGCAGCCACATTCCAAATGGCTGCAGATGAATCTAAAAAGCTTGTAGGTGAAATCATTCCCAATTATAATGCTGCCGGCAGGTTTTTGTATACGATCAAAAAGCCGGTTGGGGTGGTAGCTGCAATTACGCCATTTAACTTCCCGTTAAATTTAGTTGTTCATAAAGTGGCGCCGTCACTGGCGGCAGGAAATCCAATTATCATTAAGCCGGCATCCGAAACACCGAGCCTTGCAATCCGCTTATGTGAAATATTGGAGGAAGCCGGAGTGCCTGAAGGATACGTCCAGTGCGTAATTGGCGGTGGAAGAACTGTCGGGGAGCAACTACTGAATGACAGCAGGATTGCGCACTATACATTTACCGGCTCACCCGGCGTTGGAAAACACATCCAAAAAACGATTGGATTACGCAAATCCACACTAGAGCTGGGTTCCAACTCGGCGACGATTGTGCATGAAGATGCAGACGTCGAACAGGCTGCTGCTAAACTCGCAAAAATGTCATTTGCCCATGCCGGACAAATCTGTATTTCCGTTCAAAGGATCTTCCTTCACCAATCAATCAAAGAGCGATTTATGCAAGTTTTCCTGCCCGCTGTCGAATCATTAAAAGTAGGTAACCCAACACTTTCTGATACTGACGTAGGCCCGATGATTAATATAAAAGAAGCTGAGCGCGTGGAAGGATGGATTCAAGAAGCAGTTTCCGGAGGTGCTCAAATTCTTGCAGGAGGCACTCGTAAAGATAATTTATTTGAGCCGACGGTCCTGACGGAAGTAAAAAAAGGCATGAAGGTGCTAGATGAAGAATTGTTTGCTCCGGTTGTCTCGGTCACAGAATTCAGCATGATCGAAGAAGCAATCGAACAGGTAAACGACTCTAAATATGGACTTCAGGCCGGCATTTACACTTCCAACCTTCAATTATCTTATAAGCTTCCTCATTTGCTGGAGGTTGGCGGAGTGATCATCAATGACACTTGCTGTTACCGGACAGATCAGATGCCGTATGGCGGTGTGAAAGAGAGCGGAAATGGTAAAGAAGGACCTGCCTATGCAATTCAAGATTTAGTAGATACAGTGACAGTCGTTGTCAATCTGGATTGAAATGCTGCTTGATAATCGAAAAGGGTGAACTGTAATGGAAATTAAAAAAATAGCAGTAATTGCAGGAGATGGAATCGGCCCCGAAGTGGCAGAGGAAGGAATAAAAGTATTGAAGAAAGTTGCTGAAATGGATGGGACTTTTCAATTTCAATTTACTTACTTTCCTTGGGGCTGCGAGTACTATCTGGCCGAAGGAAAGATGATGGACGAAGATGGAATTGAGCAGCTTCAAGAGTTCGATGCAATTTACCTGGGAGCAGTCGGCTATCCGGGAGTGCCTGACCATGTTTCGCTTCGCGATCTGCTGATTACAATCCGAAGGAACTTTGACCAATATGTAAACCTGCGTCCGATTAGATTGCTAGATGGAGTCAAATCTGCAGTGGTCAATGGAACCAAGCAAAATATTGATATGCTTTTTATTCGTGAAAACAGTGAAGGTGAATATTCAGGAGCAGGTGAGTGGTTGTTTAAGGGGAAACCGGAAGAAGTGGTTCTTCAGACGGGCGTGTTTTCTCGTAAAGGAACAGAGCGTATCATTCGTTATGCATACGAAGCAGCGAAAAAGGAAAATAAAACACTGACAAGCGTAAGTAAAGCAAATGCCCTGAATTACTCGATGGTGTTTTGGGACGAAATATTCGAGGAAATTGGCAAAGAGTTCCCTGAAGTTACCACATACTCTTATCTCGTTGACGCTGCCTCCATGCTGATGATTACTGATCCCGGCCGGTTTGAAATAGTAGTGACCTCCAATCTTTTTGGAGATATCTTGACGGATATCGGGGCGGCGTTGGCAGGCGGAATGGGGCTAGCGGCAGGAGCCAACCTGAACCCTGAAAAAGAATTTCCATCCATGTTTGAGCCTGTCCATGGTTCTGCGCCTGATATCGCCCACAAAGGAATTGCGAATCCCCTTGCCGCTATTTGGTCGGTAAGTCAGATGATGGACTTTCTTGGCTATGAGCAGAGAGGAAGCGAAATATTACAGGCGATTGAAAAAACGCTTGCAGAAGGAAAAACGCTCACTCCCGACCTGGGTGGTCAGTCTAAAACAAATGAGGTAGGAGACCGTGTTATAGAAATGCTGGAGCTACAATAAAAAAGAAGGGTGAGATCAGGGGCTATGCCATTAGTTTCGATGAAAGACATGCTTAACAAGGCGAAAGAACACGGTTACGCAGTTGGACAGTTTAATATAAATAATATGGAATATATTCAAGCAATTTTAGAAGCGGCAGAGGAAGAAAATTCTCCTGTCATACTGGGTGTTTCAGAAGGTGCAGCACGCTATATGGATGGATTTCCAACAGTGATGGCTATGGTGAAAGCGTTTGTTGAAGCGAAAGGAATTACGGTTCCGGTAGCTGTCCATCTGGACCATGGTTCCAGTTTTGAGAAATGCGCAGAGGCCATACATGCAGGCTTTACATCGGTTATGATTGATGGCTCTCATCTGCCTTTAGAAGAAAATATTTCACTTACGAAGAAAGTCGTTGAGCTGGCGCATCTTCATGGTGTGTCTGTAGAAGCCGAGCTTGGAAGAATCGGCGGACAGGAAGATGACTTGATTGTGGATGAATCAGAAATGTTTTACGCCATCCCGGAGGAATGCTTGAAATTGGCAGATGAAACAAAGGTCGACTGTTTTGCACCGGCATTGGGCTCTGTCCATGGCCCCTATAAAGGAGAGCCTAATTTAGGATTTGATCAAATGGAAGAGATTGCCGGTTTACTGGACATACCGCTTGTGCTTCATGGCGGAACGGGAATTCCGTTACAGGATATTCAACGGGCCATTTCGCTTGGAACGGCAAAGATAAATGTCAATACAGAAAACCAATTGGTTCAGACAGAAAAAATACGAGAAATCCTTAAAACGAATACTGCGGTTTACGATCCCCGGAAATACCTGGGGCCAAGCCGGGAAGCAATCAGAGAAAGCGTAGTCGGTAAAATGCGCGAATTTGGCTCTTCGAAAAAATATGAATTTGTGACAAACTAAGTGTTTTAGCAAGGTATTCAGCTGATAAGGGAGGGATAAAGAGTTTTACTCACCAATAAACAATATATCACTCATGCAACTGTACGGAATCATATCAACTTTAACTTAATGGTTTTTTGTTTTTGGTTTTCACTCTATATATACTCTCCTCTATTCGGTGTATACTTGGAAAAAATCAATTTCTCTTATACTGCGATAGGCTTGATCTTAGGCAGTTACGGATTAACCCAAGTGTTGTTCAGGCTGCCACTCGGAATCTTGTCTGACAGATTAGTCAATTTCAGAAAGCATATGCTGATCGCAGGATTTATAAGCGCATTTCTCAGCGGTTTACTGTTAGTCTTTTTTGATTCGTTTTATATAGTATTACTGGCGCGATTAATGGCAGGCATTAACGCATCGATGTGGGTGATGGCAACCGTCCTGTATTCAGATTACTTTAATAAGGAGCAAGCCTCAAAAGGCATGGGCACTATGCAGTTTAATACAGTCATTACCCAGTTTTTCTGTGTAGCAATCAGCGGATATTTAATACATTTATTTGGCTGGAAATTCCCGTTTCTATTGGGCGCAGTCTTTTCGGTTTTCGGTATGTATTTTTGCTTGCGGATACAGGAAGTCAAAAGTGTTCAAGCAGAGACTGTGGGATTGCCGTTTTTCAGTTACTTCCAAAGGACCCATATGATTAGAGGATTAAAAGCCATCACTTTTTTATCGTTAATAGCGCATGCCCTGTTGTTCATTACGATCTTCGGTTTCAGTGTAATTCTCGCTGACACGTTCGGCATGACAGAGACTCAATATATCTGGTTAATGAGCGCTTTTTTCCTGCCTCATGCCTGCATATCGTTACTTCTGGTTTTCCTGAATCTGAAACCGAACACCACTTACGTTTTATTGTTCATTAGCTTCGCCGCTTCCGCATTATTTATTTTGCTGATTGCTAATTCTTCTTCTTTAACCGAGTTATTGCTGTATCACAGTGGACTGGGATTATCTCTGGGTTATGCTTTCCCTGTATTATTGAGTGAAGTCGTACGAATCAGTCCAGCTGAGTTAAAAATGTCAGCAATGGGTTATTACCAATCATTTTACGCTATAGGCATCTTTGTGGGGCCTTTATTAGCCGGATATGCGGCAGAAGCAATCGGATTAGCCAATATGTTCCGTGTAACTGCACTTATTACACTCTTATCGGCTTTTGTATTAATAAACAGAGGAAGGGACCAAAGAGCTTCTTCAGCCGATGGAAATGTATAATCCGCTGCCGAAGGAACCTATCTTCCAGGCATGTCAATCACTTGAATATAACAATTAAGCCGTCCTAGGAAAAACTCCCAGGACGGCTTAATCCTATACTTTAAACCGCTCCACCGCCATACTGAGATCTTCACTCAGCCGGGTCAGTGTTTCTGCTGCTTCCGCGACTGTGCCGATGGCGTGCAGCTGCTCGTCGGACGAAGCGTTTACCTGTTCGCAGGCTGCTGCAGATTCTTCTGTCGTGGCCAGTAAGTTCTGGATCTCGTCGGCGACATCATTTTTGTAAACATCCATTTCACGCAGATCATCGCTCACAATTTTGATGCGCGACTGCATATCACCAATGAATCCTGAAATCTTCTCGAAGACGCCTTCCGTATCCTGAACCACGCCGCTTTGACGCTCGAATGTATCGCGGGTTCCTGCCATTTGCTGAATGACATGCTGCGTGTCTTCCTGCAATTCGTGTACGGTTGAGCGCACTTGTTCAGCCGAGCGGGCAGACTGTTCAGCCAGCTGGCGCACTTCATCCGCCACTACTGCAAAGCCTTTTCCGTGTTCACCGGCTCTCGCTGCTTCAATGCTCGCGTTCAATGCCAATAAATTCGTCTGGGAAGAAATATTCGTAATGGCATCGATTACTGAACTGATCGCCTTCACCTTATCTTCCAGCGTGCCGATCATCCCGCTCATTTGTTGCAGATCCCGATTCCAGTCATTGAATGAATGTTTCAGAATTCCCATTTGCGTGCGTCCGTCAGCGTTGACGGACACTGCTTCATTTGCCAGTTTGTCCATTTCCTTGGCTGTATCATTAGCTTCCACAATTTGCTGGTTCAGCAGGTCAGCACGCGTCGAAGCATTTTCTGCGTTCTCTGCAGAATTCGAAGCTCCGCGGGTGATTTCCTGCAGGGCATGGGCAATTTCTTCGCTCGCCGCATTCGTTTCTTCGGAAACAGCGCTGAGATTTTGTGAACTGGCCAGAACATTCGATGCAGAATGCGTAACTGTCGTAATCAAACCATTCATTTGCTCAAGCATCTGATCGAATCCTTTGCCGAGTGCGCCGATTTCATCTGTTGATTGGATATTCGCACGGACTGTCAGATCGCCGTTTGAAACTTCCTGAATTTTCTCTTGCAGACGGAAAATCGGTTTCAGCATACGGCTGATGAAAATGAACATAGCTGCTGCCAAAATTATTAGCGTGACGGCTGCAGCAATAACCATGACATTTCGCAAGCCGGCTGCAAGTGCGTTCATATCGGAAACTTCATAGATGATTCCGAGTTTCCAGTCCAAATCAGGAATCGTTGTGTACATATCCACTTTTTCCGAGCCGTCGTTCGTGAATTTAAAGTGGTCCTTTTCTTTTTCATACATCTTTGCGACATAACTCTGGTCCATTAAATTTTCTCCACCGGACGTCGGGTGGGCAATCACATTTCCTTCCGTATCCAGCAGGAATGCATAGCCGTTATACGGAATATCGCTTGCCGAAATTTCCTCGGTCATCGTAGCCAGCTGGATATCCAGTCCCACCACGCCGGCCAGTTTACCTTCATTCTGCACCGCTTTTGAAGCACTGATGACAAATTCACCTGTCGCCTCATCAATATACGGTTTGGTCCAATGCACTTCATTTGGCGCAGACACAGCATTCCCATACCATTCACGCGTTGTCGGATCAAAGCCTGTTAAATCCACATGCGGACGAATCGTCGTGTCTTTTGAAACAAAAGACATATAACCGCTTGAAATGTTCGGATATGTGGCCAGTACATTATCGAGTGCCGCGACCAATTCAGCCTGTCCTTCATCGGCGGTTGCCTGTTTGAAATCCTGAGATTCCGTCAGCAGCGCGATTCCTTTGCTGTATTGCTGCAGTTCCTTTTCAATGGAAAGGCGCATTTCATGCAGAATGGAATCAGATGATTCGATGATATTTTCTTCTGTCCTCTCTTTGACCAGCCAGCTGCTGATTCCTGTCATGGTCAGAATTCCAATGGCGGCGAGTAATATGACAAGTAATGTGAGTTTAGTCTTAATCGATTGAAACATGGGGGAATTATGCTCCTTTTCTCATAGATACTATCTATCTTACAATACTTTTGGAAGATGTGGACATGTAATTAGTGCGATATCAATTTTCTTACTAATTTAAATAGTTTATCTTATTTTGTCGAAATTGAATAGACAGAAGAAATTCATTTCACAGACTCAACATCGTCAATTTTATTCCGATACTATAAGTAACAATGCAGATATAAAGACGGGGGGTTCCATCATGGTGAGCCGAATAGGCAGTGGTTCCGCGCCGCATCCAGTACAGACATCCTTTGAAAATGCGCCCATTGAAAATGAAAGACCAATTGCAGAAGTGCAGGCAATCAAAGACCCGAGGCAGCAGCAATCGCCTGAGGAAAGAAAAGAACTGACGAAAAGTGAAGCGAAACAGCTGACAGACGGGATGAACAAGTTCCTCGAAAGTGTCAACACGCAGCTGCGATTTACATTTCATGATAAGCTGAATGAATACTATGTAGCGATCGTAGATTCAGAGACAAATGAAGTGGTACGAGAAATTCCGCCAAAGAAACTGATGGACATGTACGCTTCCATGAAAGAATTCGTAGGACTGTTAATCGATCGTAAAATTTAAGGAAAAGGTGTGAAGCCCAATGAGAATTGGTGGACTAGCATCCGGTATGGATACAGATCAAATTATCAAAGACATGATGAAAGCGCACCGGATCCCGCTTGATAAAATTACGCAGAAGAAAGCATACACAACATGGCAGATGGAAGACTACCGCAGCATCAACCGCGATCTCCGCAAAACGAGTGATAAGCTGTTTGATACGGTAATTAAGCAGAGTACGTACTTGCAGAAGAATGTTAACGTTTCGGATGATAAGGCGGTTAGTATTAAGTCTTTGAATGCTTCGAATGACTTTTCGGGGACTTTAAAGGTTGAGCAGTTGGCTACGCAAGCCACGTTGCAGAGTGGTAAGCTAACAAAAACTGTTGACGACAAGCAGGTTAACCTCTCAGAGAGTGAGATTGCAACTATGCAATTAAAAAGTTTTGACAGTTCTATAAGTGATACGTCAGAAATCAAAATATCTGTGGGTGGTAAATCACAGAATATCAAGGTTTCTTCTAGTGATTCGATAGGTGCTGTTATTGCCCAAATTAATAAAGAAACTGGCGTAAATGCATTTTACGATGAATATACTGGCAGGATTGCATTAACTGCAAAGAATAGTGGAGACACAGAAATTAAGATAGAAAATATTGCAGGTGGTAATCTTGGTGATAAACTAAAATTAACTGATGTGTTTGTACCTGACGATGCTTTAAATCCATCAAATAAACCTACTAATGATCAAGCTCTCTCTGCTAAAGGAGAAAATGCTATATTCGTATTTAATGGTCTTGAAACTCAGCGCGAATCAAACACGTTCCAAATAAACGGTTTCGAAGTAACGCTAAAACAAGTAACCGATTCACCTGTCACATTTAGTTCTTCCGCTGACTCTGATAAAATCGTCGACTCAGTAGTCCAGTTCGTAAACGACTACAATGAAATGATCGAAAAACTTAACAGTAAAATCAAAGAGAAAAACTTCCGTGACTTCCATCCGCTTTCAGATGAGCAGAAAGCAGACATGAAAGAAAAAGAAATCGAGCTGTGGGAAGAAAAAGCAAAAAGTGGTACGCTGCGAAACGATCCTGCGATTTCCAGTATGCTGACAAACCTTCGAGGGATTATGACGAAAAGTGTAATCACTACTGATGCTAATGGTGAATCCATGAAAATCAGCCTGAAAGATCTCGGCATCGAACCATCCAAAAGCTATTCAGATAACGGTAAACTTGTTATCAATGAAGATACACTTCGTTCAAAAATCGCGGAAAATCCAAATGCAGTCTATGACTTAATCGGCCGCGATGCTAAAGACGAAAAAGGTGTAAATGGAACGGCGGGTACAAACTCCGGTATCGCACAGGACTTCCGTAAAGAGCTTGCGGCAGCACAGAAATCCATCTCAGAAAAAGCTGGTAATTCTACAGCAGTCAACGACACTTTCGCATTGGGACGTTCACTCAAAAGCATGGACAAACAAATCGACCGCTTTGAAAATAAGTTGCAGATGATGGAAACGCGCTACTATAAACAGTTCGCTGCGATGGAACGGGCGATACAGCGTGCAAACGCACAGTCTGCACAATTGATGCAATCACTCGGCGGCGGCATGTAAATAACTTTGTATGAAAAAGGAGATTGACATAAAATGGCTACAAACAATCCTTATGCAGCATATCAAAACAACACGGTGACGACTTCTACGCCTGGTGAATTGACTTTGATGCTTTACAACGGATGCCTCAAGTTCATTCAGCAGGGGAAGATGGCGCTGGAAGAAGGCAAGCTTGAAGATAAAAATGTGGCGATCCAAAAAGCACAGGCGATTGTGACGGAATTGATGTTGACGCTGGATACTTCTTATCCGGTTGCCAAGAATATGTTGGTGCTGTATGAGTTTGTCAACAGCCGGTTGATCGATGGCAACATCCAGAATGATCCTGCGCTGTTTGATGAAGCTTCAGGAATCATTAAGGAATTCCGTGATACATGGAAGCAGGTTATCCAGGTGAACCGCTCGAAACAATACGCCAACGTGAGTGAAATATGATCCGTGCTGCCATGGCCATGTGGCGTGACCGTTCTCATCAATTGATCGGGCTGACGAAACAGGTGGATGAAGAAGAGCGCGAAAAGGTGATTGAACAAATCGAGCAATTGCTGGATGACCGGGATAAATTGCAGGCTCATATTGTTCAGCCGTTCACAGCGGAAGAAGAAGAGGCAGGCAGGGAACTTGTTCAGCTTGAAAAAGAAGTACAGGCGAATCTTGCCCGTTTTATGAAAGACATTCGTGTGAATATCGTGGAAGCGCAAGCGAAAAAAGAGAATATGGGCAGCTACGTGAATCCTTATGGAAATATTAACCCGGACGGTGCCTATTACGATACAAAGCAATAATGACCGGAAGAGAGCGCATCTCTTTCGGTTTTTTTACATAAAATTTTAATTGGAAGGGAGAATAGCTTATGCGCTATAACCGGCATGACTATTTCCGGTATGAGTTCGAGCCACGTCTTCCCGCGAAGTTTCGAATTCAGCTGGAAGGAGAAGGAAACAGATTATCTAATGAAGGGGAATGCGAGCTGCTGGATATCAGTACAGGCGGTGTTAAATTTTTCACGTTCCTTGATTTGCCGCTGCAGTCGAATAAAATTGAACTGCAACTGGAGTTCACTCTTCATCAGCATCCATTTGAGCTCGCGGGTGTGGTGGTATGGAAACAAGAAGCGGAGCACGGTTTCCAGTACGGCTTTGATTTCGGTGAAGAACAGCAGGCGGATGCGCTGATTATTGAAGAGTTGAAGCTCCGTAAACGTGCTGAGATCCAAAACGGGAAAAAACCTGAGTGATTTTCATTCAGCCAGACAAAGATTCTTGGTCTTTCAGCAAATTTCTCGAGTTTGTAAAAGGGTTTTAAGGGTACTATGAAGAAGTATAGTAGTGAAGGTTCAATTAAAGGAGGAGTTCATATGTTAGACTTTAATATCCGCGGTGAAAACGTCGAGGTAACTCCGACGATCAGAGAGTACGTTGAAAAGAAAGTAGGAAAACTGGAGCGTTATTTCTCAGAAGAAGTGAATGCGACAGCTCACGTAAATTTGAAAGTTTACAATGATAAGCAAACTAAAGTGGAAGTAACGATTCCAATGAAGAATTTGACACTTCGCGCAGAGGAGCGTCATAACGATATGTATGCGGCGGTTGACTTGATCGTCGACAAGCTGGAGCGTCAAATCCGTAAATATAAAACACGTGTCAACCGAAAATCACGCGAACGCGAAGGCGTAGCGGCTTACTTCCAATCGGTTGAAGACAATAGCAATAGTGTGGAAGAAGCGAAAGATGAAGATTTCAACGTCGTCCGCACAAAGCAGTTCGACTTGAAGCCGATGGATCAAGAAGAAGCCATTCTTCAAATGAACATGCTCGGCCACAACTTCTTCATCTTCACTGACTCAGAATCAGACGGCACACACATCGTCTACAAGCGCAAAGACGGCAAATACGGCCTGATTGAAACAAACTAATTTACTCAAGCAAGTGATGAAAGCCATTTTGGTTTTCGTCACTTGTTTTTCTTTTTACATAACAGATTTATGTTAATTGATTAATTCAAAGAACAATGATTGGTAAACTCTACGTACAAAGGGATTGGAGAGGAAGGCGGCGACTCCTGCGGGAACAGCACGAGCCGAAGACCCTGGACTGAGCGGAGCGAAAGCCGTCACGAAGAACGGCTTTTGCGAATAAAAGCGCAG
Source organism: Sporosarcina sp. NCCP-2331 (assembly GCF_023707945.1). Classification (NCBI taxonomy): domain Bacteria; kingdom Bacillati; phylum Bacillota; class Bacilli; order Caryophanales; family Caryophanaceae; genus Sporosarcina; species Sporosarcina sp. NCCP-2331. Next base: position 25,858 of record NZ_BRCD01000014.1, on the reverse strand, counting down.
CGTTATGAGCACAGGCTGTATAATTTCTGTAAAATACACAGAAATTATACAAAGCGAACTCTCCGCTGTTCGCTTGGCTGAGGCCGTGCCCGCGGAAAGCGTCCGCCTGCAGCGCAAATCCCATTTTAAACAGTAAACTTTATAGCAGACCATTTGCACCAGCCTATTGACAATGTTAAAATGGAGTGTGACTCAAAAATTACTGATACTTGCTGAAAAAGCCCCAACAACTCGCAGGAAACTGCTGCTTGATTGATGAAGTTAATGAGGATGTGACATAAATGCTTGGCGTATTGAATAAAATGTTTGATCCGAACAAACGGGACCTGAAACGTCTCGAAAAAATAGCAGACCAGGTCGAAGCATTGGCGAACAACATGGAACAGCTGTCAGATGAACAACTTGCTTCAAAAACTGACGAGCTCAAAGCACGTTACCAAGAAGGCGAAACGATCGAGGACCTGCAAACCGAAGCATTTGCGGTCGTTCGAGAAGCCGCTAAACGCGTACTCGGTCTATATCCTTTCCGCGTACAGATCATGGGTGCAGCTGCACTGAATGAAGGCAATATCGCAGAGATGAAAACCGGTGAAGGTAAAACACTGACTTCCACACTTGCCGTTTATTTGAATGCACTGACTGGCAAAGGCGTCCACGTCGTAACAGTCAACGAATACCTGGCGAGCCGTGACGCTGAAGAAATGGGCCGTCTCTATGAATTCCTTGGCATGCGTGTCGGGCTGAACCTGAACAGCATGGGTAAAGACGAAAAGCGGGAAGCGTATGAGTGTGACGTGACGTACAGCACAAACAACGAACTGGGCTTCGACTATCTGCGTGACAATATGGTTCTTTACAATGAACACAAAGTACAGAAGCCGCTTCATTTCGCCGTTATCGATGAAGTGGACAGCATTTTAGTCGACGAAGCGCGGACACCGCTGATTATTTCCGGTCAGGCTGCGAAATCGCAGGAACTGTACCGTCTGGCGAACCGCTTCATCATTACATTGAAAAAAGAAGAAGACTATTCATTCGATGAGTCAACGAAAGGCGTTGTGTTGACGGAGTCGGGGATTGAAGCGGCGGAGAAGGCGTTCAGCATCGACAACTTGTTCGATCTGCAGCACGTCTCACTCAACCACGCGATCAATCAGTCATTGAAAGCACATGTCAGCATGCATAATGACGTAGATTACGTCGTCGAAGAAGGCGAAGTCGTCATCGTCGACTCCTTCACGGGACGTCTGATGAAAGGCCGCCGCTACAGTGACGGTCTGCACCAGGCGATTGAGGCGAAGGAAGGTCTTGAAGTACAGAATGAGTCGATGACGCTCGCGACGATTACATTCCAGAACTATTTCCGGATGTATGAAAAACTGGCCGGCATGACCGGTACAGCGAAGACGGAAGAAGAAGAATTCCGTAATATTTACAATATGAACGTTATCGCGATTCCGACGAATAAACCGATTGCGCGCGACGACCGTCCAGACTTGATCTATGCATCGATGGACGGGAAATATAAAGCAGTTGCGGAAGACATTAAAGAACGTCATGAAAAAGGCCAGCCGGTATTGGTCGGTACGGTCGCTATTGAGACATCTGAAATTATTTCAGCATTCTTGAAGAAATACGGCATTCCGCATAATGTACTGAACGCGAAAAACCATGAACACGAAGCGGAGATCATTTTGGATGCCGGTAAAAAAGGCGCCGTGACAATTGCGACGAATATGGCCGGACGCGGTACCGACATTAAACTCGGCGACCATATTCAGGAAGTCGGCGGACTTGCGGTTATCGGTACCGAGCGTCATGAGTCCAGACGTATCGATAATCAGCTCCGCGGTCGTTCCGGACGTCAGGGAGACCCGGGTGTCACACAGTTTTACCTTTCATTGGAAGATGAATTGATGCGCCGTTTCGGTTCCGAACAAATGAAATCGATGATGACAAAGCTTGGTATGGACGATACGACGCCAATCCAGTCAAAAATGGTGTCACGTTCTGTAGAATCTGCGCAAAAACGTGTGGAAGGCAATAACTTTGATTCGCGGAAGCGTCTATTACAGTATGATGACGTGCTCCGCCAGCAGCGTGAAGTCATCTATAAAGAACGTAACGAAGTATTGAGTTCCGATAATATCCGTCCTATATTGGAAGGCATGCTCGAATCGGCCATCGAACGCGTGGTAGCGCTCCATACCGATGAGAAGCAAGTGTTTGCAAAAGGATTGAAAGACTATCTCGAAGCAAACTTACTGCCGGAAGATTCAGTGACAGTTGAGGAGCTTGAAAATAAATCTCCTGAAGAACTGCAATCATTCATTCACGGATTGGTCATTGACCGCTATAATGAAAAAGAGCAGGAAATGTCCGAAGAACGTATGCGTGAGTTTGAAAAAGTTGTCCTGCTGCGAGCGATCGATACGAAATGGATGGATCACATCGACGCGATGGATCAGCTGCGCAACGGAATTCACCTGCGCGCATACGGACAGAACGATCCGCTCCGTGAGTACCAGGCAGAAGGATTTGCGATGTTCGAAGACATGCTCATGGCTATCGAAAACGATGCGACCAAGTACGTCATGAAAGCAGAAATCCGCAATAACTTGGAACGCGAAGAAGTAGCAAAAGGCCAGGCCAACAACCCGAAAGAAGGCAGCGAACCTGCAGCCAAAAAACCAATTCGCCGCACAGTCAACATCGGCCGCAACGACCCATGCCCGTGCGGCAGCGGCAAGAAGTACAAAAATTGCCACGGCAAAGCGTAAGAGAAACAACAACCCAGGAGGAAACAATTATGATGGAATTATCCGATGTTCGGAACGAGCTCGACAAAACAGCTAAGAAATTAGCGGACTTTAGGGGGTCTCTTTGACTTAGAAAACAAAGAGGCACGAATGCAGGAACTCGATGAAATGATGCTCGAGCCAGGCTTCTGGGACGACCAGGACGGCGCGCAGAAAGTCATCTCCGAATCCAATGGACTTAAAGACATCGTCGGCGAATACAACGAATTGAACGAAGAACAAGAAAATCTCGAAATGACACACGAACTGCTGAAAGAAGAAGCAGACGAAGAACTTCAGGACGAACTTGTTTCCGAATTAAAAGAGTTCAAAGGACGAATGGATAAATTCGATCTGCAAATGCTGTTAAGCGATGAATTCGATAAAAACAATGCCATACTTGAACTGCATTCAGGCGCAGGCGGAACCGAGTCTCAGGACTGGGCATCGATGCTGCTCCGTATGTACACACGCTGGGCCGAACACCATGGCTTCAAAGTCGAGACGCTTGATTATCAGGCGGGTGACGAGGCGGGTATAAAATCCGTAACATTGAGCATCAAAGGGCATAATGCATACGGTTATTTGAAGGCGGAAAAGGGCGTTCACCGTCTGGTCCGCATTTCACCGTTCGACTCTTCCGGAAGACGCCATACGTCGTTTTCATCCATTGAAGTCATGCCTGAATTCGACGGCGACATCGATTTGGATCTGAAGACAGAAGACATCAAGATCGACACGTACCGCTCAAGCGGCGCCGGCGGACAGCACGTCAACACGACAGACTCAGCCGTACGGATGACGCACATCCCGACAGGCGCAGTCGTCACCTGTCAGACAGAACGTTCACAGATCAAAAACCGTGAGCGCGCGATGAATTTATTGAAGGCGAAAATTTACCAGATCCGAGTAGAGGAAGAAGAAGCACGCCTTGCGGAAATCCGCGGCGAGCAAAAAGAAATCGGCTGGGGCAGCCAGATCCGCTCCTACGTTTTCCATCCGTACTCCATGGTAAAGGATCACCGTACCAATGAAGAAACAGGCAATGTCAGCTCCGTAATGGACGGCGAACTGGACCCATTCATCAATGCGTACTTGCGTTCAAGAATATCCTAATCAAAAAAAGTGCAGAAATGCACTTTTTTTGTATGAAATTTTATGGATGGAGTATGCTACTTTGTGTAGTGAGATGTAGTTTAGTTCCGTTTCTCGACTTTGCAGGAAGTTTACACAGGAACGTTTTCAGTTTGAACTCGCTTCGGCGCTGGGGGATTGCTTATAGGCGCGACTGCCTGCCAAAGAAACTTCGGGATGATCATAGTATCCCCCCAAGCGCTCATAGCCTAGCCTCAGCCGCTCATATATACCGGCCAAGTGATCATTAGGCTCGGCCGCGTGATCATACTGCAACCAACCGTGATCATTGAACCGGCCTTCGCGCTCATAGCCACTCCGCAGTTGCGCCTTCGCTGGTGTTGGAGAAAGTATATTATGCTGCTTTTTCGAATAGTGCAGATTTAGTTGGTGTACGCTCCAGTTTCGCGACTTTGCAAACGCATTGATCACAAGAATCTTTGCCTTTGCAGAATAATAAGTATTGCATGAAAAACCTTACCTATTGTAATAGCCCAAAATAGCATGCTCGTACTGCCAGCTGACACAAAAAGTATTGAAAAACAAGCCAGTGTACCTTCGTTCCAGGCGGCGACTCCGGGAGGATCAGCCCGACAGGTAAGACAACTTGCGGGAGCGAAGCGAAAGAAGATGGCAGAAGGCACCCTGTATTGCCTTAATTTTTGCAAAGAGCGCAAAAATACGGCAAAGCGAACCCCTCGCTGTTCGCTTGGCTTACCGCAAGCCCTCCGGAACGCGTCCGCCTGGAACGCAGGGAAACGGTCTCCCTGCACACCCCTGCTCTCCACAACACAAACTCTCCACAAAAACTTTCAAAAACCATGTTTAACTTCCACACAAACGGTCAATACTATACAGTGTACTCACCACAAATCCGCCCAAACCACAAAAAGCACCGGCAACGCTTCAATATAATTTGAAAACTTGTCAATTCTGCTCGATGTGGGACGGAAAAGGTTTGGTATACTTAAGGATGTTAGAAAATAATTAGCAAGAGGGAGGATATTGCATGAAGAACAAATTATTAGCAACACTATTCGGAGCAGCATTAGTACTCGGCGCATGTGGCGGAGGCGATGACAACGCATCTGACGCACCGGCTGACACAAACGACAGCGGCGCTGAAACATCAGGTGTAGATGCAGAGAAAGTCGTACAGACTAGCTGTGTATCTTGTCACGGATCTAACCTTGAAGGACAGGGCAACGCTCCATCCATTGCGAAAGCAGGCGCGACTCACTCTGAAGAAGAAATCCATGACATCGTAACCAACGGTAAAGGCGCAATGCCTCCAATGCTGAAAGGCGACGAAGCAGACGCAGTAGCTGCCTGGTTAGCTGAAAAGAAATAATCCTGTAATAATCGGCCATTCTTAAGACTCTCTTAAGAATGGCTTTTTCGTTCGTGGCGAGCATTCGGCACGTTTTTCTATTAATACACATGCTTTGACCATTTGATACATAACTGTAATACTTGCTATGTCGAATCATGCTATAATTGAAATGGCGAATATGAAGAGAAAACAAAATTCAGGTGGTTAAAACTGTATGATTGTTATGAAGAATGTGTACAAAAAGTACCCGAATGGCGTTGTCGCCTCTAACGGAATCCATGTAGAGATTGCGAAAGGCGAATTTGTTTACGTCGTCGGGCCGAGTGGAGCAGGAAAATCCACTTTCATTAAGATGATGTACCGGGAAGAAGTTCCTTCCAGCGGTACGATATATTTCAACGGTACAGATCTGACGAAAATGCGCAGCAAAGAAGTACCGTACTTGAGAAGGCAGATCGGTGTGGTCTTCCAAGACTTTAAATTACTTCCGAAATTAAATGTTTACGAGAATGTAGCCTATGCGCTGGAAGTAATTGAAGAGACTCCGAGTGTCATTCGAACAAAAGTGACAGAAGTGCTCGAGCTGGTCGGACTGACACAGAAAGCGAGAATGTTCCCGAATGAACTGTCAGGCGGTGAACAGCAGCGGGTATCGATAGCCCGGTCGATCGTCAATTCACCGAAACTGGTAATTGCGGATGAGCCGACAGGAAATCTCGATCCGGATACATCATGGGAAATCATGAGTATCTTTGAACGGATCAATCAGCACGGCACAACCATTGTCATGGCTACGCATAACAAAGAAATAGTAGATACCCAGCGGCATCGGGTTATTCAGATCGAAGGCGGCCTCGTTACCCGCGATGAGTATGAAGGAGAGTACCGCTATGAAATTTAGAACCTTGAAACGTCATTTGCGGGAAAGCTTCAAGAGCCTCAGCCGGAATAACTGGATGACATTTGCATCGGTCAGCGCCGTCACAGTGACGCTCCTGCTCATTGGTGTGTTTTTTGTCATCATGATGAACTTGAATCAGCTGGCAGACAATATCGAAAATGACGTGGAGATCAAAGTGGTTGCAGATCCCGGAGCCGATGAAACAGCAGTCCGGCAGCTTCTGGCAGAAATAAAAAAGACGCCGGGTATAGAAGAAGTGGTTTATTCAACGCGGGATCAGGAACTTGAGAAAATGATCCAGTCATTCGGGGATGAGCTTGCGCTGTATAAGCAGAGCAATCCGCTCGGTGATGCTTTTTATATTAAAGCAGCCGATCCGAAAAATACCGCAGCAATCGCCAAGAAACTCGGTACATATGAGCATACATACGATGTGGAATACGGAGAAGGCAAGGTCGAAAAATTGTTCAATGTCCTGAAAATTGGACGCAATGTTGGACTGGGACTGATTCTCGCTTTATTGTTCACCGCGATGTTCCTCATATCCAATACGATCCGTTTGACGATTGTCGCAAGACGGACAGAGATCGAGATTATGAAACTCGTAGGTGCAACGAATAGTTTTGTACGGATTCCATTCATGCTTGAAGGAGTGTGGCTCGGGATTTTTGGTGCGATTTTACCGATGATATTGGTAACGGTCGCGTATTCTCAGCTATTTAACTTATGGGAATCCAAATTGCAGAATGAACTGTTTCATTTGCTGGAACCGATGCCGTTTTTATTGCAGCTGAATGGGTTGCTTCTGTTCATCGCAGTATTCATTGGCGTGTGGGGAAGCTTTATGTCCGTACGGAAATTTTTGAAAGTGTAATGGAAGGGGGAACTGGGATTTGAAAAAGCAACACCGAATCATCTCAGGTGTTTTGTCAGTCCTGCTACTGTCGACAGTAGTTGGCGGTGCAGGCGTTTCGGCAAGTACACTGAAGGATCTGCAAAATGAGAAAAATGCGGTAGAAAATAAAAAGAACAGTTTAAATTCCACGATTCAAAAGAAAGAAAATGAGATTCAGGTCAAGCAGACGAGAGCGGAAGAGCTGATGGGCCAGATCAAGAAGCTGAATGCAAAAATTGATGAAACGAACAGCAATATGAATCATTTGATTGCAGAAATGGATCAGACGAAAAAAGAGATTAAAGAGCTGAAAGAGTCCATTAAAGAACTGGAAATTCGTATTGCAGAGCGCGATGAAGTCTTGCGTGAGCGTGTACGGGTAATGCAGATTAAAGGCGGCAAGGTCAGCTATCTGGACGTGCTTCTCGGCGCGAATAGTTTCTCGGATTTCATTGACAGATTCTCGGCTGTTACGACATTGATGGATGCAGACCGAAAGATTATCCGCCAGCAGGAAGAAGATATCGCGCAGCTTGAAGATGAAAAGCAGCAAGTCGAGACAAAGCTGGCAGAGCAAGAAGAACGCAAGAAGAAAATCCAGGCAATGAAAGATGAACTGGATGCGAAGAAGAAAGAAAAGAATACGCTTGTCAATAAACTGCAGGCGGAGCAAGAAAAGCTGTCAAAAGAGAAAACAAATTTAGAAGAAGAATACAATGATGCGATTGAAATCAGCTCCGAGCTGGAAGGACAAATCGTAGCTGAGCAGAATCGTTTGGCTGAAGTAGCGCGTAAAGCGGAAGAAAAACGCCGTGCAGAAGCGGCAGCCAAGCGCGAACGTGAGCAGCAGCAAAGTCAATCGAGCGGTGGTTCATCCGCTTCTCCAGGCAATCTGCCGGCAGTATCAAGCGGATTCTGGACAAAGCCGACGAACGGCCGATACAGTTCAGGATTTGGATGGCGTACGCATCCGATCACTCATGCGAAGAAACAGCACCGCGGTATGGATTTAGCGGCACCAATGGGAACTCCGGTTGTAGCAGCCGGGGATGGCGTCGTATCGTATGCGGGCTCCATGAGCGGATTTGGTAATGTCATCATGATTACTCATTCTGTCGACGGAAAAATCCTGACGACAGTGTACGGACACTTGTCATCGATCAGTACAAGCTCCGGTGCGCATGTCTCTAAGGGTCAATATATTGGAGCCGTAGGCACTACAGGCTTCTCTACAGGACCTCACCTGCATTTTGAGTTACACGTAGGTAACTTCTCTGCATCCGGTCCAAGCGCGGTCAACCCTTTGCATTATGTGTCTTTTTGATATAGCATCAAATGAAAAACCTGCCTTTCATACGGCGGGTTTTTCATATGTAAACAGATGGGAGAGACTTGGCGATGCCTGTAACACAGTATTATCCGATTGGCTCCATTATCGTGCCGTCATCCTGGATCGCAGTCATTGCGGGTTTCGTCATGACCTACCTTTTCATTCGCATATACTTTGGGAAAGCGGCGGGCGAGCGGATCGGAAATATTTTTTTAAACCTTGTGATCATTTGGAAACTTTCTGTGATTCTGACCGATTTTTCAACAGTCATTCATTATCCGCTGTCTATTCTGTATTTCCACGGCGGGACAGTCGGCTGGATACTGGCCATCCTCATCACAGGTTTATTAACGCTCCGGCAGAATAAAAGAGAGAAATGGCAATACGAAGAGCAATGGTCGCTGCTGCTTGCGTTCGTCAGCTGGCAGGCGGTATATCAGATTGTCATGACGTTCCTAAATGAAGGAAGTCTTCTGATAAAAAGTATGACCATTATTTTGTTTGCGCTGCTATGGGTGTTCGTTTTCTGGATTTATAAGAAACACACCAACACTGTCAGTGATATATCGATTATTTGGATTGCAGTGCATCTGATGGTTTCCGCATTGCAGCCCGGAGTTTTTATGAGTCTGCCGCTCATCACGTCAATCAGCGGAGGAGTGCTGCTCGTTCTGGTGCAGCAGTTTGCAGGGAAATCGCTACATAGAGAGGAAGAATTACGATGAGTAAAAAAATGATTGGCTATATTGTGAGTGCACTTGTAGTCGGCACGTTGGTTTTCCTGATGGTGAAAAATACAGTGGGCAAGCCTGAAATTGAACCGATTGAACCGTCGCAGACTGCGGCAGACCTGCCGGGGCAGCAGGCAGAAGAAGAGGGGCTTGAGCAGTATTCGCCGGCGCCTGATTTTACGCTGGAGACACTTGCCGGTGAAACGGTGACACTTTCTGAATTAAAAGGGAAGAAAGTCATCCTGAATTTCTGGGCCACTTGGTGTCCGCCATGTAAAGCAGAAATGCCGCATATGGAAAGTTTTTATTCGAAACTAACAGAAGAAGATCAGGTCGAACTGATCGCTGTCAATGTGACGGAATCTGAGAAACTCGGCATTAGTGAGGTGGAGAATTTTGTGGAGTCCTATAAGCTGAGCTTCCCGATACCGCTGGATGAAACGGCGCAGGTGACGCATACGTACGGTGTATTCTCGATGCCGACGACATTTATGATTGATACAAAAGGACGCATCGCCCAGAAGGTTATTGGGCCGCTGGATGAAAAAACACTGAATGAATTAGTCGATTTCATGGACTGAAAAAAGAGTCTGTTCCTGTGTCGTAACTTCTTGTCTGCCTTCATATAGTGGAGGGAGGAGGGGTTGCATGCGTAGGAGCAGGCTTTTTTTAGTGGGAATCATGATGTTACTCGGCGTTGTGCTGTTCGGATTGAACGGATGTGGAAAAACGGAGTCTAAGCAGTCGCAGTCGGTCAGTAAATATCCTGTGATCGATGAGGCGTATGAAGCGATACAGGAGAAAGCAGTTTATCCGGTTGAAAAGGACATGCTGATTGAAGGGGCGCTCCGCGGAATGACGGATACGATCGGTGATCCCTATTCGACGTATCTGACCGAACAGGAAGCAGCGTCGCACCGGGAATCGCTAGCCGGCTCAAGGGTTGGAATCGGGGCGGAAGTAACGCGGACGAACGGCAAGTATATTATCGTGTCTCCGATTAAAGGCGGGCCGGCAGAAAAAGCGGGACTGCAGCCATATGACGAAATTGTGCGGGTAAACGGTGAACGGCTGGGCAATGAAACGCTGCAGGAAGTCGTGAATTCGATCCGCGGTAAAAAAGGGACCGAAGTGAAGCTGACGATTTTCCGGCCAGATGCGGATAAGCATATGGAATACACGATTGAGCGCGATACGATGCCTGTGCAATCGGTCAATCATCAGCTGCTTGAGGAACGGGGTGCTAAATTGGGATACATAGCACTGACAATGTTTGGTGAAGAGACGGCGAAAGAGTGGCAGAAAGCGACGTCTGACGTCATAAAGCAAGGCGCACAGGCAGTCATTATTGATGTGCGCGGCAATCCGGGCGGCTATTTGATGGCGGTGTCCGAGATTTCTGCGAGCTTACTGGAAGAAGATCAGGTGTTTGTAGTGATGCAGGATGCCCAGGGCAGTCTGGCGCCGATCGTGACGGAGAAGTCGGAGAAACTCGAGTTCAATGAACGGCTCAAGCAAATTCCGATAGTGGTGTTGCAGGACACGGGCAGTGCGTCTGCCAGTGAAGTGCTGAGCGCTGCGCTGAAAGACTTGAAACGCGGAACTTTGATTGGCACGACGAGTTTTGGTAAAGGTACCGTGCAGGAAACGATGGAATTATCGAACGGCGGCGAACTGAAACTGTCGACAAATAAATGGCTGACGCCGAAAGAGAAGTGGATTCACGGCAAAGGGGTCGCCGCGGACATCGAAGTGAAGCAGAGCGTCCTGTTCACGGAGCACTTGCAGATGGTGACGGAGACGTTCAAAGAAGGGCATTTCAATGAGCAGATCGCTTATGCGCAGCGGATGCTGAAGGCGCTCGATTATCAGCCCGGCCGCACCGACGGCTATTACGACAAAGATACCGCTGCGGCAGTCCTTGCATTTCGCGCAGACCGCCAGATTGCAGAAAGCAAATCGATGGACCGCGTATTTTTCACCGCATTGAAAGAGACGGTCGAAGAGTTCCGCAATGAACCAAAGAACGATAAGCAGCTGCGGATGGCTGTCGATTTTCTGGTGAATGAATTAGGGGAATGATAAAAGGGAGGGCTGCCGGGGAAGTTGCGGCGGTCTCTTTTTTGATTGGGGGCGGGTGCAGCTGGGGTGAATGGCGGGAAGGGGCGAATGGTGCGGCTGGGTGCTGGATTGGTTCGCCGGGAGGCCGGATACGTGCGGTGCTGGTTGTGAAAGGTTCGCTGCCGGCTGCTTTTGGCTCGCTTCAGTGCGTTTTTCGCGCGGCGGGGGCGAATGGCACGGCTGCAAGTCAAGCTGCGGGCAGCGTGTGATCATGAAAAGTCCTCTGGTGATCATTAGCCTCGTTCGAGTGATCATTGGCCCCGTCCAAGTGATCATGCCGCCGTGCCAGCCGCTCATACTCCTGGCTCAAGTGATCATACGCCAATGAAACTCGCTCATACAGCATCTGCAGCCGCTCATAACAGTAAAAATTCTGCAGAACTATTTACTCATCTCTATCAAAATAGCCATTTTCAGCAAGTAGGCATTCGCTATTTGCTTTCATTTTTTGTACAATGGGTAAAAGAGTTGTTTGGACGAGCGGGAAGGTGATCATCATGTCTAGTGAACTACTGAATAACATTACAGAAGCGATCCTCTATTTCGTTTTGAATCCGGTGTGGCTGGCGGCAGTGCTTGCTGCTGTTTTGCTTGGCTATGTGCGCGTGAAACGGGAGCGGCGGGACTTTACAATTCGTGTGCTTTCCGGATTGACTGAAATGAAACATGCGATTTCATCCGGCTGGCTATACGGGCTTGTGCTGTCGATCCTGATTGCCGGCGCCGGACTCACTGTAGATTTCAACTGGATTGTCCTTTTATCTGTTGTCATGCTGCTCGCCATTATTTCGTTTTCCTATAAACTGGCTTCACCGGTCTATTACGCAGCGATTGCGTTTTTTGGATTGTATGCGCTAGATCGCTTTGCATCAGGCTTTTCGGTAAAGGATTGGTTTGTGCAAGAAGAGCTGGACTTTTTCGGCACGATGGCCGTGACGGTCCCTGTCATCGCAGGACTGTTCTTAGTGACGGAAGGATTATTGATCAGGCGCTATGCCAGCCGCCATGCTTCACCGTTCTTAACGCCTACGAAACGCGGATTGCGTGCAGCGGTCTACCAGGCTAAATTGCTGTGGATTGTTCCGATCGTGCTGGTTGTGCCTGGTCATATGCTTGCGGAATACGTACCGTACTGGCCGCAGTTCACGCTCGGTTCGGAGAGTTTTTCATTGATTCCGGTTCCGCTGGTCATCGGCTTTTCACAAATGGCGCGCGCTTCGTTCCCGGACATCCTGTTCCCTAAAATAGGTGCGGCCGTTGCGTGGCTTGGCATTGCGGTTGCGGCTGTAGGCATCGGTGCAATTTGGATGCCGGTTCTCGGCTGGGCAGCGCTCATCGCAGGCGTCGTATGCCGGATTTTCCTGTCCATTCTCCTGTCGATTACCGAACGAAAACATGCGCTTTTATTGGTTCCTCAGTCAGAAGGGATTTTCGTTGTTTCCGTTCTGGAAGATTCACCGGCAGAGAAAATGGGGATCATTCCCGGCGATCTCATCAAGTCGGTCAACGGCATTACGATTCACAATGAAGATGAACTATATGATGCGATTCAAATAAACGCTGCTCACTGCCGCCTGCAAGTCATCGGACGGGACGGCGAAGTGCGATTGAAACAGCAAGTGCTGTACCGCCACGATCATTTCCGTCTGGGCATGCTGGTCGTGCGGTAAAAGGAGAGAGTGCGATGCAAGATTTTGAAACGAAGCTTCTGCTGGCGATTTTTCTGCCTGGGCTGTTAGTTGTGTTTTTCACCAGAGTGACTTTTCATCATGTCGTCGGCCTCGTTCTGACGCTAGCGCTGATTGCGGCTTCGGTTTATGCAGGGTATACGCATAACTGGCTGCTGTATGTGGCGGACGCCGTTTCATTGACGGTCGGATTCTGGTTTGCATCGCGCATGGTGAAGAATGCACGGGAAAATCAAATCGAAGAATAAAATAAGCGGTTTTCAAAGGAGAGTCCCTCTTTGAAAACCGCGTTTTTGTTCCGTAAATCAAGCTTTGCTGTTTTAGCAGGCGGGGATTTGGGAATCATTATAATAAGTACTATCAAAATAAACTGTAGACCGCCAGAACGGCGATGGTTCCGATCACAACGAACATGACATCCAGCCCGATAAAAGATAAAATAAAAGCAGTAACCGCTCCGATCACGCCGAATAGCATATGATCCTGGATATGCAGAATTGCAGGAAAAATCAGCGCGCCGAGCACAGCAAACGGAATATTACGCAGCACGCCGCTGACAATCGGCGGGAGCTCTTTGCCGTCGAGAAACGTTAAAGGAATCATCCTGGGCAGATAAGTGGCGACCGCCATCCCAAGAATCATCCACCAATATACTGGTCCCATTATTGATCCGCCTTCCTTTCTGTCGTCCATCGATCTACATTTTTATTCGCTTTAACATATAAAAATTCTACTAGAACCGCGGAACCGAGCGTCGCCACAAGAATGGACCATCCGGTTGACAGCAGGTTCGAGTAATACAATGCGCAATGAATACCAGCGCCGATTACAGCCAGCAGAACAACTTTCCGGTTGCCTTTCATGGAAGGAACGAGCAGTCCGATAAACATCGCATACAGTGCAACGGACATGGCCTCCTGTAAAAATTGCGGCAGATTGGCTCCGATGACATGTCCTACCGCTGTAAAAACGACCCAGCTGCTGTAGGCAATCAACGCAACGCCAAACGTAAACGCTGTTGCGATCTTCCCGCCTTTTTGCGTAGAGAGGACGGAAAATGATTCGTCCGTAATACCGAAAGCATAAATCGCTTTCATCCACTTCGGTGCCGGCGCAACATTTTCGCTCAGTGAAGCGGTCATTAAAAAGTGGCGGATGTTGACGATGAATGTATTCATCACGATGAGCCAGGGGGCTACACCGGTGGCAATCAGGCTGAGCGCCATATATTGCGAGGCGCCGGCATAGACGAGCAGGCTCATGGCAGTCGCTTCAAAAATGGACAGACCGGTTGTTTTGGCAAGCAGTCCGAATGTCAGGGCGACAGGGAAGTAGCCGATCGCAATGCTCGTCCCTGCTTTTACGCCTTGAGAAAAGGTTGTGTTCATCTGGCAGCCCATCTTTCTAAAGGAATCTGTCTGCTATTATACTATAAGTTAATTCGAAACGGTGAGGGTGTTTGCGATGAATGAATGGCTGTCGATCGATAAAGTAGAAGAACTGGCTGAACAATATGAAGCGATTGGACTGTATATGGGTCTGCTGCCCCCTTTCATTGAGGCCTTTTTGCCGTTCCTGCCGCTCGTCGTATTCGTGATCGCCAACGCCATTGCATTCGGCTTCTGGTATGGATTTCTGCTATCCTGGGCGGGAACGGTGGCGGGATCGTACGCAGTGTTTCTGCTGGTGCGCTATTACGGCCACAATCGTTTTTTCTCCTTTCTCAAAAGACCGGCGAAAGTGCAGAAACTGATCCACTGGGTCGAGCGGAACGGTTTCGGACCGCTGTTCATTCTGATCTGTTTCCCGTTCACGCCGTCAGCGCTCGTCAATCTGGTGGCAGGTCTGTCGAATATGAATAAGAAGAATTATTTGTTCGCTCTGATGCTCGGGAAGCTTGTGATGATTATTATGATTACGTATATCGGCTACGATGTCCGTGCTTTGTTTACGAATCCAATCCGGACGCTGATTATGCTAGTTGTGATCTTCTTGCTGTGGCTGGTGGGAAAATGGTTCGAGGGTAGGCTCAACAAGAAAGTGGAACAAGATTTTAAAAGCTTCTCCACTTTAAACAAGTCAGACAAAGAAAATTAAAATATTTCCTGTCTCTCCTCTCTTTCGGTACAATGGAAGAAAGGGCGGGGACGGGATTTTTTGTTGTTGCAGGATGTTTGAAGTTTAAGAGCTTAAGAGCTAGTTAGTGAGCAGTATGGGATTTTCGCTGCGGGTTGGGGCGCTTTCCCGAGGGCGTGGCTTGAGCCTCCTCGTCCGCTGGCGCTACCTGCGGGGTCTCAAGGCGCACGCTGATCCTCCGGGAGTCGCCCCACCCTACGCTTCAATCCTAATTATGTTTGTGAATGGCTTTAGTAAGTTCATTGCAATTGTCTAACATCTGGGAAGCTTTGTAATTCAAGTAGTATATAAAGTATTCATGTCTCATTGGCTAGATTTAAAGAAGGACTAGCATTAAACAATATTCTTAAATCAAAGCAAAGTCATTTTCTTGCTGGTTTTTGACATTGAACTCATGCTGTGGAATTGATAAAGCAAAAATAGAGAAAAGTCGCGTTACTTATTGTAATGCCGGGACTTTTTACCACATAATAATTCCTGAAAAACAAGCCAGTGTACCGGAGTGGAAGGCGGCGACTCTGGGAGGATCAGCCCGACAGGTGAGACAACTTGCGGGAGCGCAGCGACCAAGTTGGCTCACCGCGGGCCCTCCAGAACGCGTCCGCCTGGAACGCAGGGGAACGGTCTCATTCCGCATACCTGTTATATAGATCACAATAAACCACTTACCTTGATCTGATATATTTTATGAATTAGCAACACGAAAGGAGCACAAAACCATGTCACTGCGTTTCATAACTGGCCGATCAGGAACCGGCAAGACACACTTCATTGAAAAGGAGATTGCTGAAGAATTGAAGCAGCGTCCGATGGGGCCGCCGATTATTGTCATCGTGCCGGACCAGCTGTCGTACTCCATGGAATACAGCCTCTCCGTCAAATTCGGGCTCAGCGGCATGATCCGCGCCCAAGTCCTGACGTTCAAACGGCTCGCCTGGCGCGTGTTGCAGGAAGTCGGCGGCATCACACGCGAAGAAGTCGACAGCTTCGGCTATCGCATGCTGGTCCGCAGCGTCCTTGAGGAAAATAAGGAAGACTTCCGTCTGTTCAAGCAGGCCGCTTCGAAACACGGCTTCGCCGAACAAATCAGCGATGTCATGAAAGAATTTAGCAAATACTGCATCGACCAGCAAGCATTCTCGGCACTCACGAGCTCCTTGGAAGACACGCAGGCACCGCGCATCCTGCAGGATAAAGCGCATGATCTGCAGCTGCTGCTCGGAAAGATTGAAGAACGGCTCGGCACAACGTATATGGACAGCGAAGGCCAGCTGAACGCCCTCGCCATGCAAATTCCCCATGCAGAGTGGCTGAAAGATGCCTCCGTTTACATAGACGGCTTCGGTGATTTCACGACACAGGAATACAATATTATCTCTCGATTAATGAAATATACAAAGCGTGTCAATGTCGTGCTGCCAATGGAAGATTCCCAGCACAGCGGCGAGCATGAATTATTCTATACTGCTGAACAGCAATTTGCGACGCTTCAGCAGCTGGCATACAGCGATTCAGTGCTGCTCGATGAAACCGTTCATTTGACCGGTCTGCAGCGTTTCATGAATGAAGAGCTGCGCCATCTGGAAAGACAATTTGATCGTTATCCGCCTGACGCAATTGAATCAGAAGGACATATCCGGCTGATTGAAGCGACAAACCGGCGCGCAGAAGTACATGCGGTCGCTCGTTCGATTCGCAAAATGATGCGTGAAGGCAAGCGTTACCGGGATATCGCTGTGATTTACAGACAGCCGGAAGAATATGATGAACTGCTTCAGATGACTTTTTCGCAATACGATATCCCGGTGTTCATCAGCAGGAAAAAGCCGATGCTGCATCACCCGCTTATCGAATTTGCGCGTTCATTGCTTGAAGCAGTGCGTACGGACTGGTCGTATGAAGCGGTATTCCGCGCGGTCAAAACAGACCTCTTTTTCCCCGCCAATGAAAGCAAACAGGTGTGGCGGGAGCGAGCGGACCGGCTGGAAAACTTCGTACTCGCAAAAGGAATTCACGGCAGCAAACGCTGGCTGGATGAAGAGCGCTGGATTGTCAGCCGCTACAGAGGGCTGGAGATGGTCAAAAAAGTCCAGACAGACGAAGAACTTGCGATGCAGGCGGAGTATGCAGAAACACGCGATTTGATCCGTCTGCCGCTGCTTGAACTTGAGGAGAAAATGAAACAGGCGAAAACCGGCCGTGACGTTGCGGAAGCACTGTTCTTTACAATGGAATCGCTGCATGTCTACGATAAAATGGTCGCTCTGGAAAAAGAGGAGCAGGAAGAGCACCGGCTGCGTGCGGCGGCTGAACATGAGCAGGCGTGGAACGGCTGGATCAATGTGCTCGATCAGTTTGTGCTGATGTTCGGCGACAAGGAGCTGCCGTTTACAGAAGCCATAAAAATACTGGATGAAGGGTTTGACACGCTCGAATTTAAACTCATTCCTCCATCGCTCGATCAAGTGACGGTGACGACAGTCGAGCTGTTTAATTCGATGGATGTCGATTGTGTATTCGTGCTCGGCGCGAATGAAGGCGTACTGCCTTTGCGCAATGATCATGAAGGATTGCTGTCAGATAATGACCGGGAGCTGTTCAGCGAGCTGGGCATTACGCTGGCGCCAACTTCAAAAACCCAGCTAATGCGGGAGTCGTATATGGTGTACCGTGCCTTCACGGGGGCGAGGGAGCGTCTGACGGTCAGCTATCCGATTGCAGATGAAGAAGGAAAAGCATTGATTCCGTCGCTGTATGTTCCGAGACTGCAGCAGATTTCCCGCGGGATGCCGGTAGAACTGGCAGTGATCGAGCCGACGGAGCTGCCCGGCACAGAAGATAAAATGCCTTATATCGAGCACCCGGAAGTGTCATTGTCCTATGCAGTGCGCGTTATGCGCCAGGCTAATTCACACGAGGAAATGGGGCCGGAGTGGCAGGCGGTGCTCGCTTATTATAAAGAAGATCCGCTGTGGTCATCGATCATTCAGTCGATTGTCCAGCCTGCATTGAAGCGGCAGAAAACGGAGATGCTCGATCCGCATCTGACTGCCGGGTTGTACGGCAGGTCCTTTACGACCAGTGTGTCGCGGATCGAATCGTATTACAGCTGTCCGTTCCAGCATTTCACGACTTATGGCCTCGGCCTGCAGGACCGCATGGAATTCCAGCTGGAAGCACCGGATATCGGTGATTTGTTCCATGCTGCGTTGAAATGGGTATCCGATGAAGTGATGCGCCAGGGGCTGTCATGGGCGGAGTTGACGAGAGAGCAATGCTGGCAGCTTGGCCGTGACGCGATCGACGCGCTGACACCGAAGTTTTTCCACAAAATTTTGCTGTCGAGCCGGCGGTATGCGTATATTCAGCGCAAACTCATGCAGATTATTCAGCGGACGATCCGCGCCCTGCAGTCGCAGTCGCGCAATTCGAAGTTCACGCCGATTGCGATCGAAGCAGGATTTGGTCCGAATGAAGCCATCCCGCCGCTTGAGATTCAATTGAAGCAAGGGCAGCAGATGCGCATCAGGGGCCGGATCGACCGGGTGGATACGATGAAGAAAGGTGATCAGACATTTCTGCGCGTCGTCGATTATAAATCATCCGCGCGTGCACTTGATCTGACCGAAGTATATTACGGACTGTCGCTGCAAATGCTGACATATCTCGACGTGGCGCTTGAGCATGCGGATGACTGGCTTGGCGTGCATGCAGACCCAGCCGGTGTATTGTATATGTACGTCCATAATCCGATGCTGCGCCTGACGAAAGAACTGGCGGACGATGCAGTGGAAAAAGAACTGATGAAATCATACAAAATGCAGGGCTATATACTAGAAGATGCAGAAGTGGCGCTCGCGATGGATGATAATCTGGAGAGTGAGTCGCTCATTGTTCCCGCTCGGCTGAAAAAAGACGGTTCGTTTTATTCGACGTCGAAAGTATTGCCGACGGAAGATTTGAACATGATGCGCAGTTTCGTGCGCAAGCGGCACAGACAGGCGGGCGACGGCATGCTGGCGGGTGATACACGGGTTTATCCGTACCGTTTGAAAGACCATATGCCGTGTCAGTTCTGTTCGTATCAGTCGATCTGCCAGTTTGACCGGACGGATCCAACGCAGCCTGAACGGAATTATACGCCGCTCAAACAAGAAGAATCGTTAGAGAAAATGCGGAAGGAAGTAGATCCGAATGCGAATTCCTGAAAAACCGGCACATGAAACCTTTACGGATGAACAATGGAAAGCCATATACGCATCCGGCAAAGATATTCTCGTCTCTGCCGCAGCGGGTTCTGGAAAAACGAAGGTCCTGATCACCCGGATGATAGAAAAAGTGCTGAATACAGAAAATCCGATTGACGTCGATCAGCTGCTCGTTGTGACCTTTACGAACGCGGCAGCTGCGGAAATGCGTCACCGGATGGCGAGTGCGCTCGAGGCAGCGATTGCGAATGATCCGGCTTCTGTTCACTTGCGCAGGCAGCTGAATCTGTTGAATAAAGCGCAGATTTCTTCCCTGCATTCCTTCTGTCTGCAAGTGGTCAGGCAGTATTCCTATGTACTGGATATCGATCCGGGATTCCGGATTGCCGATCCCGCAGAAGCATCCATTTTACGTGACGATACTGTTGCCGCAGTGCTGGAAGATGCATACAGCCGGCCGGATCCTGAAGCGATCTACCGTCTAAGCGACAGTTTTACGGCGGACCGCAATGACCAGGCGATTGAGACCTTGATCGATAAGCTGTACGACTATTCGCGGGTGCATCCAAATCCTGCTAAGTGGCTGGAAATGATTCCGCAGCAATATGAAATTGGCGACGACGCGGTGATTGACGGTTTATCGTTCATTGGGCCGCTGAAGCTGGCGATCAAACATACGCTCGATGAGGCGAAGACCATTGCGCAGGATCTGCAGCGGCTGGCGGAGATGAATGAAGGCCCGCTGCCGCTGCTGGATACGGCCAAAGCGGATGAAGCTTGGCTGAATCAGGCGATTGACTATGTGACGAACGGCAAGTGGGAAGATGCGTATGCCTATTTCCAGACGCTAACCTGGGTGAAAGCAGGCATGATTAAGAAGGATTCCTGTGATGAAGAGCTGGCGAAACGCGGAAAAGATATGCGTGACTCAGTGAAAAGGATCGTCAATAAGCTGAAGGAAACGTATTTTACACGGACGCCTGCACGCCTGCTGGAGGAAATACGGCTGATGGCTCCGCTTATGCATACGCTTGTGGAACTGGTCGAAGATTTTTCAGCACGTTATCAGGCAGTGAAGGCAGAGCGGGGGCTTGTGGACTTTTCTGATCTGGAGCATTACGCGCTACAGATTTTATCAGCCGAGGAAGATGGCCAATTAACGCCTTCGGATATCGCGCTCGACTACCAGGCGCGTTTTGCGGAAGTATTGGTCGATGAATATCAGGACACGAATTTCCTGCAGGAAGCGATTTTACAGCTGATCAAGCAGGGGGCGGAAGCGGACGGCAATCTGTTCATGGTCGGCGACGTCAAACAGTCGATCTACCGTTTCCGCCTGGCTGAACCCGGGCTGTTTCTCGGGAAATATGACCGCTTTCTTGATGATCCATCAGAGCAGGGACTGAAAATTGATTTGAATGCGAACTTCCGGAGCCGCAGAGAAGTGCTGGACGCAACAAACTTTATTTTCAGGCAGATCATGGGCACTCGTGTCGGAGAGATTGAGTACGATGAGGCGGCTGCGCTCAAATATGGTGCGCAGTATCCTGATAAAGAAGCGGCGGCCGGTCTGACGATTCTGTATGAAAATGAAGAAGACGAAGAGCTTTCGGAAGAACAGGAAGCGCAGCAGGAACTGAAGAAATCTCAGGTGGAAGCCCGTTTCATTGCGCAGAAAATCAAGCAGTGGCAGGCGGATCAGGCGCAGACGGCGGATGCGTTCAGCGGCAGGCAGCGTCCCATTGAATACCGCGATATTGTGATTTTGATGCGGTCCATGACATGGTCGAGTGAAATTGCCGATGAATTAAAAGCAGCGGGGATTCCTGTTTATGTAGAGCTTTCTTCGGGCTATTTTGACGCCATCGAAGTGATGATCATGCTCAATACATTGCGTGTCATCGACAATCCGTATCAGGATATTCCGCTCGTATCGGTGCTGCGCGCGCCGTTTGTCGGCCTGACAGAAAACGAGCTGGCGGAAATCCGTCTGGTGAAACCGAATGCGCCGTTCTATGAAGCCGTGCAGCTATTTGTCCAGACAGGCGGAGCGGGAGTGAGCCCCGCGGCACAGAAAAAGCTGCAAAAGTTTTTCATCCGCCTGGAAGACTGGCGTAATATGGCCCGGCATGGTTCATTGTCCGAATTAATCTGGAAGGTTTATCAGGATACGTATTATTATGAAATGGTCGGGATCCTGCCGAACGGCAAACAGCGTCAGGCGAATTTGCGTGCGCTACATGACCGGGCGATGTCCTATGAGAAAACGTCTTTCCGGGGGCTGTTCCGCTTCCTGCGCTTTATCGACCGCATGCGGAAACGGGGCGATGATCTTGGTGAAGCCCGTTTTATGAGCGAGAAAGAAAATGTAGTGCGGATTATGACGATTCACTCGTCGAAAGGTCTCGAGTTTCCGTATGTATTTCTCGCAGGGATGGGGCGTCCGTTCAATAAAATGGATTTCCATAATCCGTATTTATTTGATCAGCATTTCGGCCTTGCAGTGAAAGCGATAGATCCGGAAAAACGCATTACGTTCACATCGCTGCCGTTTTTGGCGGTGAAAGAGAAAAAGGAACTGGAAATGCGTGCCGAAGAAATGCGTGTGCTGTACGTGGCGATGACGCGTGCGAAAGAACATTTGGAGCTGATTGCATCGGTCAAAGATATCGAAAAGACGATCAGTCAATGGCAGGAAGCACAGCTGCTGGATGAAACAGCGCCTCTGCCCGAATATAAACGTTCGCGCGCGGCGGGTTATTTAGACTGGATCGGGCCTGCTGTAGCGCGCCATATGGATTTCGGCAAGTTCGGCAAAGCGGCCGGCGGCGAGTTGATGGATGATGCGTCGGTATGGGATATCAATGCCTATCCGTTCTCCGCTTTTCATTCGTCAGACAGCACGGAAATCGACGACTGGATTCCGCTGGACAATGAAAACTTACAGGCTGATCCGCAGCTTGTTGAAACGATTACGCAGCGTTTTGAGACGCGCTATCCGTATAAATATGCAGTTGAATTGCCGTCCAAGCAATCGGTCAGTGAGCTGAAGCGCATTGCTCTGCTGGAGCTTGAACGGGGGGACGCGGATCCGTTTGAAGAACGCTCGTCTGACTTTGCGAATCGTCCTTCCTTCCTGCATGACCGCCCGTCGTTTTTACAGAAACGCCAGCTGACGAAAGCGGAGGTCGGCACCGCGATGCATACTGTCATGCAGCATCTCGATTTGAAACAGCCGCTGGATGTTGCGGAAGCGGAACACTTTATCGCAGAGCTTGTCGAGCGTGAATTGCTGACGAAGGAAGAAGGGACTGCCATTAAGGCTTCAGACATCGTGAAGTTTTTTGCAGCGCCGCTCGGTGAACGGATGAAGCAGGCGGATGAAGTGCTTCGTGAAATGCCGTTTACTTATGCGCTGCCGGCAGAGCAGGGGGAATTCCAGCTGCTGCAGGGGATTGCAGACTGTCTGTTTCACGAAGACGGGGAGTGGGTGCTTGTCGATTACAAAACAGATTATACAGGCAATTTTCATTCGCAGGAGGAAGTGGCGAATGAAATGCAGAAACGCTACGGCACGCAGCTGAGTCTGTATAAAAAGGTGCTGCAGTCCATTTTAGGAATTGATATCAAAGAGATGCTTCTATACTTATTTGACGGAGCGAAAACAATCAGTTTACAGGAGGAATTAGTTTGAATTTGACTCCTACGCCGCTGAAGGACCGGGTTGAAGGACTCGATTTTCTGCGGGGCATCGCGCTATTAGGGATTTTCATTGCGAATATGCTGCATTTTCATTCGCCTTACGCGTATATGGACCCGTATTCGTGGTTTTCTGCGCCGGGCGAGCAGGCGGCATTTCATTTTATCGATGTATTTGTAGAGGCCAGTTTTTATCCTCTGTTTGCGATGCTGTTTGGCTATGGCATCAATATGCAGTACGAGAAATCATTGCGGAATGAAACGCCTTTTGCGCCGTTCATGGCACGCCGGATGAGCTGGCTGCTGGTATTTGGTGTCCTGCATGCCTTGCTGATCTGGTTTGGAGATATTTTATTCACCTATGCGTTAATGGGTTTTCTTATGATCGCCGTCGTGCGCATTCCGAAAAAATGGCTTTTATCGCTGGCTCTCGTGCTGTATATTGTACCGGCGGGACTGCTGTATGGTTTTCTCGTGATCGGACGGAAAATCAATCCGAACTCGCTGCTGGACGGCTTTGTCGACATTCAGAAAATTGAACTGGCAATTTCGGCTTATGCCCACGGCTCGTTTGCAGAGATTTTCCTGTTCCGTCTGCAGGAGTGGCTGATGTTCGGCGTAACCGGCCTGATTACCTCCATATTTGCGATTTTGCCGCTGATGATGTTCGGCGCAGCACTTTCTAAATGGAAGATCGTCGAGCGGATGTATGAAATGAAAGGCAGGCTGGCAGCTGTCATGATTATTTTCATTTCATTCGGTGTCCTTTTGAAAAATATTCCGTATGTGGATGGACCGAAGTTTGAGAACATTTATCTCGTACAGTCGACGTTTGGCGGAGCGGTCTTGACAATTGGCTATGCCGCACTATTCTTGTTGCTGTGGCAGATTCCGTTTCTGAAAGTTATCACGAAACCGTTCGCAGCAATTGGCAGAATGGCGTTTACGACCTACATCTTGCAATCTGTCATTGCGACGCTGATATTTTATTCATATGGAGCGGGACTCTATGGTAAAGTAGATATCATAACAGGTACGTGGCTCGCCATTGGAATCTTTTTCATTCAGCTGATTGCCGCACAGATCTGGCTGTCCAAATTCCGTATGGGACCCTTGGAATCTATTTGGAGAAAGTTATCTTACGGAAAGAATTTCGGCATTAAAGAGGAAAAAGTATAGAATTTGTCGTAACATAGTAGTATGTGAATACACATGGGAAGGGTTGGGCATTCAAATGAAACTATTGTCATTCCGTTACGAAGGACAGACGTTATTCGGTACAAAAGTGAAACGAGAGGAAGCAGTGTGGGACGTGCTTGCAATGGCAGAAGCGCAAGATCAGCCTGATTTTCCTAAAACGATGATCGAAGCTGTATCCCTTGGCATGGATTTTGTGGAAATGGTTCGTAAATTAGTGGAGAAAACAGAAACAGAAGAAAATGCGGAGCAGTTTAAGCACGCGTTTACGGATGTGGAGTGGCTGTCACCGATTCCGCGCACCCCTAAGAACGTCATATGTGTCGGGAAGAACTATGCCGACCATGTAACTGAAATGGGAGGCGAAGCACCGCCTGAAAAAGTTGTGGTGTTCACGAAATCTCCTACATCCATCGCAGGGGACGAGCAGACTTTGCCGATCCACAGTGATGTGACGGATTCATTGGATTATGAAGGGGAATTGGCTGTTGTCATCGGCAAGAACGGAAAAAATATCCCGAAACAGCTGGCCTATGACTATGTATTCGGCTACACAATTGCGAACGATATTACAGCACGCGATGTGCAGGCTGATCATAAGCAGTTCTTCCTCGGCAAAACACTGGATGGTTCATGTCCGATGGGCCCTTATGTGGTGACGAAGGACGAGATTCCAAATCCGCATAATCTTTCTATCGTGACGAAAGTGAATGATGATGTTCGTCAAAACGGCAATACTTCTTCCATGATGTTCAAAATTGATGAATTGATTGCAGAAATCTCCAAGTATTTGACACTTGAAGCGGGCGATGTCATTTTGACGGGCACTCCGGCCGGCGTAGGAAAAGGCATGACGCCCCCGACATTCCTGAAAAAAGGCGATACGGTAAAAGTGTCTATCGAAGGCATCGGCACATTGGTCAACCGATTCGAATAAAATACTGCCGGTTGACTGCAGGCAAGAGAATAGTAGTCTTTTGGAAATTATGGTAACATAGCAAACGACTATAGTAAAATGAGGTGGCAAGTTTGGGATTTTTAACGGATACAACCCATTTTCATATTTTGACATGGGTAGTGGGGATAATTCTATTCCTCGTTTCTGCGAGCATGGCGGCAGGCACGAAAGGTAAGAAGATCACTCACATGATTTTGCGCTTGTTCTACGTTTTAATTATCATTTCGGGAGCGACGCTGTTCTTCACGCATATGGGACTGAACGGCATGCTGTACGGCATTAAATTTGTACTGGGTCTTCTGACGATCGGATTTATGGAAATGACGCTGATCCGCGGCGGAAAAGGAAAGAACACGGGTCTTATGTGGGTCTTGTTCATCGTATTCCTTCTGGCAACTTTGTTCGTCGGATTCAAGCTGCCGCTCGGTTTTGACTTTTTTGCTTAATCGGGTGATGTAATATAACGAGGAGGAATGCAGATGGCAAGTCAGACGGGATGGATTTTTATAGCGGTGGTCCTGTTACTGATGGCGCTGTTTGCAGTGTCCGTATTCGTAACCGCCCGCAAGCAGAAAGATCCAGCTTTTTTTCTGGATGAGGAAGAGTGAATAGGCATTAGCTTTTAAAGCAGGGGAAGGAATGAAACTCATTCTTTCCTCTTTTTTGTGCTTTAGATTAACTGGGTACAAAAGAAAATTAGTATGATCATGGGATTTTCGCTGCGGGTGG